>DASWSH010000147.1:0-9513 GCA_036402735.1 Solirubrobacteraceae bacterium
ACACGCCCTCATAGCGCTTCGGCAGCCGTCCCTCCAGGCGAGCGGTGCGGCGCCTGGCGATCCTGCCCTTGCGGCACTCGCAGTCGGAGGCGGTGTTCGTCTGCTCGTCGATCAGGAAGCCGCTGCCGTCGCACACGCCGATGGCGCACTCACCGGCGCGAGGCGCGCGAAGATCGCGCGCCAGCAGCTCGTCCGCGTCGCCTGGACCGCCGCGCGCGCTCACTGCGCGTAGCGCTCGCCGGCGTAGTTCATGAACTTCGGATACTCCTTCTGGAAGGTGAGCGTGACTTTGCCGACCGCGCCGTTGCGATGCTTGGCGATGATCAGATCCGCCTCGCCCGGCCGCTCGGACTCCTCGTCGTAGTACTCCTCGCGGTAGATGAACATCACCAGGTCGGAGTCCTGCTCGAGGTTGCCCGACTCGCGCAGGTCGGACAGCTGCGGTTTCTTGTCCGGCCGGGTCTCCACGGCCCGGCTCAGCTGGGACAGCGCGATCACGGGCACGCCGAGCTCGCGCGCGAGGATCTTCAGACCGCGGCTCAGCTCGCCGACGGCGGTCACGCGGCTGTCGTAGCGGCTGTCGGTGCGCATCAGCTGCAGGTAGTCGATGATGATCAGGCCCAGGCCGCCCTCGCACTGACTGTGCAGTCGGCGTGCCTTGGCGCGGATCTCGAGCAGCCCCACGTCACTGGAGTCGTCGACCCACAGCGGCGCCGCGGCCAGCCGCTCGCTGGCGGTCAGGATCTTCGGCCAGCGCTGCTCGGCCACGCGTCCCTTGCGCAGCTCCTCGCCCTTGATGCGCGCCTGCGAGGCGACGAAGCGCTGCGCCAGCTCCGCCTCGGCCATCTCCAGTGAGAACAGCGCAACGGGCTTGCGGTGCTCGACCGCCGCGTTCTCCGCGATGTTGCACACGAGCGCGCTCTTGCCCATTGCGGGACGCGCCGCGATGATGATCAGGTTGCCGCGCTGGAAGCCGCCTGTGATCTCGTCCAGATCCTTGAAGCCCGAGGGCGTGCCCGTCAGCGAGGTGCCTTCGATCGAGAGCCTGTGCAGCTTGTCGAGCTCCTCGTGCAGCACGTCCTCGATCGCTCTGAAGTCCTGCTGGCGGTCGTCGCGGGCGACCTCCAGCATCGCCTTCTCGGCCTGCTCAACCAGCTCGCGCGGCGCCGCCGCGTGGCCCAGCACGCTTTCCTGGATCTCGTAGGTGCTCCTCAGCAGCCTGCGCAGCAGCGCGTGCTCGCGCACGATCTGCGCGTAGCGTCGCGCGTGCCCCGCCGCCGGCACCACGCCGGCGAGTTCGTCGACGGCGGCCTGCCCGCCCACGTGCTGCAGCTTGCCCATGCGCTCGAGCCGATCGAGGAGCGTGATCACGTCGACGGGCTCGCTGTCGTTGTACAGCGACAGCATCGCCTCGTAGATCGTGCCGTGACGCTCGCGGTAGAAGTCGTCCGCGCGCAGGCCCTCCTCGATCACGAGCGCGTACAGCGAGCGGTCCGAGAGCAGGATCGAGCCCAGCACCGACTGCTCGGCCTCGAGGTTGTGGGGCGGGGCGATCACCCCTGCGGGCCCCCCGCCCGCGCCGTTCGCTGTCGAGACCGCGCTCATCGGAGCAGCGAGTGTAGGGAGCGGTGCGGGCGCGCCCGAAGCGCGTTTCCGCAAATCGCGGCAGGAATAGCTCGTGCGCTCGTCACGAACGTATGTTCGCAGTGCGAGCGGCGGCTATTTCTTCGCGACGACCATCGTCTTGACGGTCGCGGTGGTGCCCTCGACGACGTCGACGACGACCATGTACGTGCCGACGTTCTTGATCGGCTCGGGAAGATGCACGTTGCGTTTGTCGATGCGCAGGCCGCGCGCTTCGCGGATCGCGGTCGCGATGTCCTGTGCGGTGACCGAGCCGAACAGGCGACCGTCCGCGCCCGCCTGCTGCGGCACCGTCAGCACCGTGCGGTTGAGCAGGTTGACGTTCTCCTGTGCTTTCTCCACGGCCTCGCGCGCCGCACGCTCCTCGGCGGCCTGGCGGTGGCGCACCGTTTCGATCGCGCCCTTGGTCGCGGGCTGCGCGAGCTTGCGCGGGATCAGGTAGTTGCGCAGGTAGCCCTTGGAGACGTCGATCACGTTGCCGCGCTCGCCGAGCTCCTCGACGTCTTTGAGCAGTATCGCTTCAGGCATCTCGCTGTCCGCGCCTAGTCGCGGTCGCGGCCGTCACGGCCTCGGCCGCGCGGGCTGTCCTCGCGGCCGCCCTCGTTCACGTAGGGCAGCAGCGCGAGCTCGCGCGCACGCTTGACCGCGCGCGCGATCTGCACCTGGTGGCGCCGGCAGGAGCCTGTGATGCGCCGCGAGCGGATCTTGCCCTTCTCGGAGATGAACTTGCGCAGCGACGCGACGTCCTTGTAGTCGACCTGGTCGATCTTGTCGCGGCAGGGCTGGCAGGGCTTGCGGCGTCCACCGCCGGGTCCGCTGCGCTTGTCGCGCCGGCGAACCGGCTTACCGCGTCCGCGTGCCTTTGCCATCGATCCGATACCTCGCTGTCTGAAACGGAAGAACTAGAAGGGAATGTCCTCGTCGGCGGACGAGCCGCCGGCCGGTGCGGTCTGGAAATCCCCGTCATCGACGGGCACCTCGCTGCCACGAGAGCCCCCATTGCCGGCGAATCCGCCCCCACCGGAGGCCTCATCGCGCGAGCCCAGGAACTGCACCGAGTCGGCAATGATATCGATCGTCTGCCGCTTCGCGCCCTCCTGCGTCTCCCACTCGCGCCAATCGAGGCGGCCGTCGATCGCCACCGGCCGTCCCTTGGACAGGTAGCGCGCTGCGTTCTCACCCTGCGCGCCCCATACCTTCACGTTGAAATAGTTGGGCTTGTCGACCCATTCGCCGGTCCCCTGGTCCTTGCGCCGCGAGTTCACCGCGACACGCAGCTCGCACACGGAGGTGCCGCTCGGAAGCGAGCGCAGCTCCGGGTCCGTCGTGAGGTTTCCGGTCAGAATGACCCTGTTGATGTTGGTGCCGGCCACGGCTCTTTCCTTTCGTCGCTCTGAAGTCTTGGGCCCGCCCATCAGAGCCTGCCCAACCCAGCGAGTCTAGAGGTGCCCGCGGGCAGTACCGCTCAGCAGATCCCGCTCATTGCGGGGAACGTCGCGCGCGAGTGGAGGTGCCGAACACGTCGTCCCAGTAGGGAGCGCTGATCCCGAACCCCTTCGTGTCGTCCTGGAAGTGATGGCGCATGTGGCGCTCGCGCAGCATCCGTCCCAGCGGCCCTCGCGGGCGGAAGTGGTGCAGGTAGTAGTGCATCAAGTCGTACACCAGATAGCCGCTGAAGAAGCCCGCGCCGAGCGCCGGCGCGTAGCTCGACCCCGCGAGCAGGTACATCAGCGCGAACACGCCCGCACCGAGCGGCACGCTGACCGCGGGAGGCATCACCAGCCGCATCGGGTCGTTCGGATGGTCGTGGTGCACGCCGTGGATGATCCAGTGCAGGCGCGCGCCGAAGCCGTCCTCCGGCTCGAAGTGGAACACGAGCCGGTGCAGCCAGTACTCGAACAGCGTCCAGAACGCATAGCCCGCCACGTACAGCGCGAGCGTGCCCGCCACGCTCACCTTCGAGAGCCCCCACGCCGCCAGCAGCACGATCGCAGGCACGAAGATCAGCACCGGCACGACCGGGTGCACCCGCGAGAGCGCGTCCAGCACGCGCGACTCGAACATCGGCGGCGAAGCGCGCAGCACGTCCGTCCTCCTCACCGTCCCGTCGTTCATGTCACCCTCGTGCCAGCTCATCGCGTAGGTGCGAATGTTATTAGCAAGGAGCGCGCGGCCGTACCGGCCGCGGGTGCGAGCTCGCAGCCCCGCAAGGCGCGGTTGCTAAGCGCTCTCGGCGCCGGCCGTCTCGCCCGCCGCCTCGGCGGGCTCGGCGGGCTCGGCCTGCGCGGGCCCTGCCTCGGCGGGCTCGGCCTGCGCGGACGCTGCCTCGGCGGGCTCGGCCTGCGCGGGCGCTGCCTCGCTGCCGGGCGCCTCGGCGGGCGGCGCGGGCGCCGGCGCGGCCGGTGCCGCCGATGCTGCCGATGCTGCCTGCGGTGCGGCGCTCTCGCCCGCCTCCGCAGAGCGAGCCGCCGCGCCCACGCTCGGCGGGTCCGGCGTGCCGGGCGCGAGCTTGATGATGCGGAAGCGCAGCACGCCGTCCGCGATCCGCAGCGTGCGGTCCAGCCCGCTCAGCAGCTCGGGCGCGCCGGCGTGGAACTGCAGCAGGTGATACTCCGCGCTGCTGCGGCGCTCGATCGGGTAGGTCAGCGGCCGTTCGCCCCAGTTGTCGTGGCGGACCAGCTCGCCCTGCCCCTCGATCGCGCCGCGCGAGTCGGACACGATCTTGGCGCGCTCGGAATCCTCCGCTTGCGGGTCGAGCAGCAGCATCAGGTCGTATGTCGGCGCCGGCAGCGTCATTCGCAGCGGACAAGGGTAGCGGGTCCGAGGCCGCGGCAGTGGGTGTCGGTGCTTGCCGGGCGGGAGAGCCGGGCCGGCCGCCCCGCGCCGGCGCTAGCGGCGCTTCGCTTTGATGTCCGCGAGCTGCTCGTCGATCCAGTCGCCGGGGTCGCGCGAGGTGACGATCTCGATCAGGCCGCGCGCGCGGCGGCTCCGTTCCTCGGGCGACATCGTGAGGGCGGCGTAGATCGAGTTGGCCAGCTCCTGGATGTCGAAGGGGTTGACCGACAGCGCGTACTCGCCGAGCTCCTCGTGCGCGCCGGTGTTCTCGGAGAGGATCGAGACTCCCTCGCGCTCGTTGACGATCGGCCCCTCCTTGGCGACGAGGTTCATGCCGTCGAACATCGCGTTCACGAGCAGCACGTCGTAGTGCTTGTAGGCGGCCATCGCCTCCTCCACGTCGTCGCGCAGCTTCAGCTGGATCGGCATCCAGTCGGGCGTGCCGTGGCGGTGGTTGACGACTGCGACGAGCGCCTCGATGCGTTCCAGGTACTCGGCGTACTCGGGCACGTCGGTTCGCGACGGCATCAGCTGCGCCAGGAACGTGACGCGCTCTGTGAACTCCGGATGCTGCTCGAGGAACAGGTCGAACGCGGAGAAGCCGCGCAGCACGTTCTTGGAGAGGTCCGCACGGTCGACGCGCAGGATCAGGCTGTCGCGACGGCGGCGCAGCAGCTCGCGCTCGAATTCCTTCACGCGCTCGCCCTGCGCCGTCTGGCGAGTGGCGGTGTGGTCGATCGGCAGCGGGTAGGCGCGCACCCACACCTCGCGCTCGCCGAAGCGCACGACGCCGCCGTTGAAGTCGACCTCGAGGTCCATCAGGTCTCGGCAGCACTGCAGGAAGTTGTGGCGGTAGGAGCGCGTGTGGAAGCCGATGATGTCGTTCGCGAGCAGCCCCGTGAAGATCTCCTCGCGGATCCGCGTCGGCAGCACGCGCCAGGCGTCCGGCTGCGTCCACGGGATGTGGATGAAGTGGTGCAGGAACACCTCCGGCCGCGCGCGCCGCACCAGGTCGGGCAGCGTGTAGAGGTGGTAGTCGTGCACCATCACGACCGGCTCCTCGTCGTCCTCGAGCTCCTCGATCACCGCCCGCGCGAGGTCCTCGTTGACGACGTTGTAGCCGAACTCGAACGCCTCGATCTCCTCTCTGCGGATGTCGGGCGCGTTCGAGAGGTCCCACAGGTAGTGCTGGATGAACCACAGCATCGGGTTCGCGAAGATGTTGTAGAAGCGGTCGTAGGCGTCGGGGTCCGAGACGACAAGGCGCACGTGGTAGTCGCCGCCGCCCGGCGAGCGCACACGGAAGGCGCGGCCGTCGTGCTCGCGCGAGACCGCGGCGTCGTGCTCGTTCATCGCCGAGGCGATCCAGATCGCGTCGCGGTGGGAGGCCAGGCCCGTCAGCGCCGTGACCAGCCCGCCGGAGCCGCGCTGCACCTCGCCTCCCGCGTGGAACGTGACGGGGCCGCGGTTGCTCACCAGCACCAGCGGAGCCCGCTGTGCCGGCATCGACCTCAGGACTCCTTCAGCCTGTTGAAGATGCGTAGGTAGTCGCGCAGGTAGCGCGGCGTGAGGAAATGCCGGCGCACGTGCTCCTTGCCGGTTCGGCCGAGCCTGCGGCCAAGCTCCGGGTCGCGCAGCACCTCGAGCGACCGCGCCGCGCACTCCTCGACACTCGAGACGAGGTAGCCGGTCACGCTGTCTTCGATCTGCAGCGGTATGCCGCCGACGTTGCCGCCGATGAACGGACGCGCCTTCCAGATCGCCTCGGACACGGTCAGGCCGAATCCCTCGCGCGTGGACTTCTGGATCAGCACGTCGGAGTGGGACTGGAACGCGTTCACCTCGATCGCGCCGACGTTGTTGAAGTTGTTGAGGATGTGCACGTCGGGGTCGCCGTCGGCGTGCGCGACGGTCGCGTTGAAGTAGTCCCAGCCCTCGGGGTCGTCGCTGGCCATCGAGCCGACCAGCGCCAGCTGCACCTCTGGCATCCGCTCCTTGACCTGACGGTACGCGTCGATCACGCCGAGCGGGTCCTTCCAGGGATCGAAGCGCGAGACCTGGCAGATCAGCGGCCGGTCGAGGTCGATGCCGAACTGGCCGCACACGAACGCGCCGTCCTCCGGCGAGAGCGCCATGTTCTTCGGCGTCAGCGGGTCGATCGCGGGCGGCACCACGTTGACGTTGCCTTTCATGCCCGGCGGCACGTAGTCGCGCATGTGGAACAGCGACTCGGGATACACCTCGATATACGGCATCAGCTGCGCGATCGTGTCCTGGTTCGGCGTCGAGAGGTCGATGTGGCAGCGCCACACCCAGCCCTTCGCCTTCTCCGGGACGAGCGAGTAGAGCGCCGCGGGCTGGGGGTCGTGGATCAGGCACACGTCCCAGCCGTCGCTCATCTCGCGCGCGTTCATCTCGTTGAAGCGCCGCCACGTGTCCCACTGTTCGGAGTCGAGATCCTGCGGCGCGCCCTGCAGCGCGTTGTGCATCAGCTTGGTCGCATTGAAGAACTCTTCACGGCCGTAGATCACGTGCCATTCGCAGTCCAGGCCGACGTCGCGCATCAGCGGCACGAGCGTGTAGAGGATCTCCGAGACGCCGCCGCCGAACGCCGTCGCCGAGACGTGCAAGATGCGCTCGCCCTGCAGCGGCTCGGCCAGCTCGCGGATTTCCGCGATCAGCTCCCGCCCGCAGATGTGCGTGTAGTCGGCGAGGTTCTTGTTCGCGACGGCTACGGGCTGGAGCACGCGGCGGCACGATAGCTGAAGCTGCGCGCCGAATCGGCGTCGCGAAGCGGCGAGCCGGCTCCCCGCTCGATGCGCCTGAAATCGCCGCCCCGCGGGCGCGCGCACGCCTGCTGCTGACTATGGTCTAGAGGGATGCTGAACGGGCGCCTCTACCGCGCGGCCTTCCTGCCGTTCCTGATCGCTCTGGCCGCCGCTGCCTTCTCGCTGGCGGGGCGGCCGCAGCCGCTCACCTCCACGCTCGCGCCGGACGCCTTCGAAGCCGGCCGGGCGATCGCCGACCTGCACGAACTCGCCGCGCACTACCCCCGGCGCCGCCCCGGCAGCGCCGCGGACCAGCACCTCGCCGCGGACGTCGCGGCGCGCATCAGGGCACTCGGCGGCACCGCGGGCGGCGGCTTCTCGGTGCACATGCACCATCTCCAAGCGCAGACGATCGACGGCGAGCGCGATCTCACGACGGTGCTCGCGGTGCGGCCCGGCTCCACGAGCTCCTCGCCGCTGCTGATCGTGGCGCACCGCGACGCCGCCGCCGGCCCCGGGCAGGCCGAGCTGTCGGGCACCGCCGCGCTGCTCGAGCTCGCACGCGTGTTCGCCGCGCGCGAGACGAAGCGCACGATCGTGCTCGCCTCGACCAGCGGCGGCAGCGGCGGCGACGCGGGCGCGGCCGATCTCGCCGAAGCGCTCTCCTCGATCGGCCTGCCTGCGCCCTACGACGCTGCGATCGTGCTCGGCGACGTGGCCGGTGCGAACGCCAGGCACCCGTTCGTGCTGCCCTACTCGGACGGCTTCGGCTCGGCGCCGCGCCAGTTGCAGGTGACGGTGCAGGACGCGATCCGCCATGAGTACGGCAAGGATCCCGGCGCACCCAGCGCGCTCGGCCAGCTCGCCCACCTGATGTTCCCGCTGGCGGTCGGCGAGCAGGGCGTGCTGAACCAGCAGGGCCTGCCGGCGGTGCTCGTGCAGTCGAGCGGCGAACGCGGGGCGACGCCGCACGAACGGCTCGACGCCGCCCGGCTGGAAGGGCTCGGCCGCGGCGTGCTGAGCGCAGTGGATGCGCTCGACATCTCTCCCGATGTCTCCGCGCAGCCGGAAGGCGGCGTGCAGCTGCAGCGCAAGACGATGCCAGAGTGGGCGCTGCGCCTGCTGCTCGGCACGCTGCTGCTGCCCGCTTTCGTCGCCGCGCTCGACGCGTTCGCGCGTCAGCGCCGCCGCCGCCGTCCCACCGCACGCTGGACGTTGTGGACGCTCAGCTGCGCGCTGCCGTTCCTGTGTTGCGCGCTGCTCTGCCTGCTGCTCGGCCAGATCGGGATCGTCTCCTCGGCGACCTCGGTGCCGGCGCTGCCCGGCGCGTTGCCGTTCGACGCGCGCGCGGCGTCCGCCGTCGGCGCGGTCGCGCTGACGTTCGTGCTCGCCTGGCTGCTGCGTGCGGCGCTGCTGCGCAACCTGCGCTTCCCGGTCGGCGCAGACCCGGAGCTCGCAGGGCTGCCGATCGTCCTGCTGCTGGTCGCGCTCGGCGTGATCGTATGGCTGGGCAACCCCTACACCGCGCTGCTGCTGATACCGGCGATGCACCTGTGGCTGCTGCTCGCCGAGCCGGAGCTGCGCCCTCGGCGTGCCGGCGGCGTGCTGCTGGTCGTGCTCGGCCTGCTGCCGCTCGGGCTGCTGGTCGGCTTCTACGCGCATCAGCTCGGCATGGCGCCGCCGGACGTCGCGTGGGGCGCGGTGCTGCTGGTCGCGGGCGGCCACGTCGGCTTCGGCTCGGCGCTGCTGTGGAGCGTCGCGCTCGGCTGCGCCGCCGCGGCGGCGATGCTCGCGCTCGCGCGCGCCCCGGAAGCGCTCGCTCCGGAGGGGGGAGAGCCGCTGGAGGTGACGATCCGCGGCCCGCTGACCTACGCCGGACCGGGCTCGCTCGGGGGTACGGAGTCGGCTCTGCGACGATAGGCGGCGGTGGGGGAGTACCCGATCACCTCGACGGCCAGAACGGCGGCGCGATCAGGCGTCCTGCCGGGGCAGCGCCCGCGGCCGCGCCGGCGGCGCTCCTGGCGCTCGCGCGCAGCGCGCTGGCTGGCGGTTCTGCTGATGCTCGCCGGCGTGCTGGCGCTCGCAGACGGCATCGTGACGCTCGTCTGGCAGGAGCCGATCTCCGCGCTGGTCGCGAAACTGCGCCAGGACCGGCTCGGCGGCGACCTGCGTCACGTCGAAGCAGCCGCGGGCAACCCGGGCGCAGCTGAGCGGCGCGCGCTCGCCGGCATCGCCGACCAGCGCAGCCGCATCGCCTACCTGGCCG
>DASWSH010000148.1:0-12922 GCA_036402735.1 Solirubrobacteraceae bacterium
CTACGTCACGCGCGCCCGTGCGCGCCTGCTGGCGCAGGGCAGCGACGTGACGATCGACGACAGCAGGCGTACGATCGTGCGCCGCGCCGGCACCGAGCAGCGGCCGATCCTGCGCCTGCAGGGAGTCGAGGACCGCGACGCTGTCGAGCGGCTGCGCGGCCGCGAGCTGATGGTCGACGCGCAGCAGGCGCCTACGCTGGGCGAGGGCGAGTGGTGGGCGCATGAACTGGAGGGATGCGCGGTGTTCGACGGCGAGCGCAGCGTGGGCGAGGTGCAGCGCCTGGTCGAGCTGCCTTCGTGCGAGGCGCTCGAGGTGCGGCGCGCAGAGGGCGGCGCGGTGCTGCTCGTGCCGATGGTCAAAGATGCGATTCGCTCGATCGACGTGACGGCACGCCGCATCGACGTGGATCTGAGCTTCCTCGGGGTCGAGGGGCTGCAGGCTTGAAGCTCGACATCTTCACGCTGTTCCCCGAGTGGTTCGAGTGGTTCCGTTCGCAGCGTCACGTCAGCAACGTGCTCGCGGAGGGCTCCTCGCTGGAGTGCGTGGACATCCGCCGGCACACGCCGCTCGGCGCGGGGCAGGTCGACGACACGCCTTTCGGCGGCGGCGCCGGCATGGTGCTGCGCGTCGATGTGATGGAGAGCGCGCTGCGCGCCCGCTATGGCATCGACCCGCTGCAGCTGCGCGAGCAGCGGCGCGTGATCGCACTCGCCCCCGGCGGGCGCCTGCTCGACGATGCGCTCGTCGACGAGCTCGCGGGCGAGCAGGAGCTGACGCTGCTGTGCGGTCGCTACGAGGGGTTCGACGAGCGCATCCTCGAGCACTTCGCGAGCGACGTCGTCTCGATCGGGCGCTACGTGCTCAGCGGCGGTGAGCTCGCGGCGATGGTGCTGAGCGACGCGGTGCTGCGCAAGCTGCCGGGCGCTCTCGGTGACGAGCGCTCCGCGCACGAGGAGTCCTTCTCCGCGGCGCTGGAGGGCAACCCCGAGTACCCGCACTACACGCGCCCCGCGGAGTACCGCGGCTGGAGCGTCCCCGACGTGCTGCTCTCCGGCCATCACGCGCGGATCGCCGAGTGGCGGCTGCAGCAGAGCCGCGAGCGCGCGCAGGGGGACCCGCGAAGCCAGGGATGACTGCGACTGCCGTCGCGGTCCTGCGAAGGTGGGATCGCCGGGGGGTGTGAGTCCTCGCCACGACCCGTCCGGTCGGCCGTCGAGGCACTGCCTTCCGCTACCATTGCGTCTCGCGCCCGCACGTCAGACCCGGTCGCTCGTGACCGAGGCAGATCGAGCCGCGCCCCTCCCGATCTCATGAGCAGCGTCATCGCAACCATCGAGCGCGCGCAGCTGCGCCGTGTTCCAGACTTCGCCCCCGGCGACCGTGTGAAGGTTCACTTCCAGGTGATCGAGGGCTCGCGGCGGCGCGTGCAGGTCTTCGAGGGGGTCGTGATCAAGCGCCAGGGCCATGGCGCGCGCGAGACGTTCACGGTGCGCAAGCAGTCTTTCGGCGTGGGCGTCGAGCGGATGTTCCCGCTTCACTCGCCGAAGATCGAGCGCATCGAGCTGGCTGCGCGTGGTGATGTGCGGCGCGCGAAGCTCTACTACCTCCGCGACCGCGTCGGCAAGCGGGCGCGGGTGCGCGAGCGTCGCTACACCGGTCCCGAGGTGACTGTCGAGCCGGGCCTGCTCCATGCGCAGGCCGAGGCGACGGACGCCGACGGCATGACCGCCGAGCAGGCAGTCGGCGAGGTCGAGGGCGCGGGCGCCGCGGTCGAGGGCGCCGAGGTCGAGGCCGGGGGCGCTGCGGTCGAGGCCGGCGGCGCCGACCTCGAGGCCCCGGTCGCTGAGGTCGAGGCCGCGGGTGGCGAGACTGACCAGACGGGCGGCGAGGGGGCTGCTGCGGGGGCCGGGACGCAGGACGAGGAGCCGGGAGGATCGGGCGACGAGGTCCAAGCTGAGGCGGCCGGTGAGGCCGCGAGCGAGGCCGCGGACGTCCCCGAGGCGAGTGCCGACGGTTCCTCCTCCGACGCCGGCGAGCGCCAGGAGAGCGCGCGCGCCGGCGACTCGCCGGCGTGAAACTCGGCCGCAAAGGGTCGAAAACGACCCTCGGATCGATCGTCGAGCTGGTCGTGATCGTCGCGGTCGCGCTCGGCCTGGCGCTCGGCATCCAGTGGCTGATCGTCAAGCCCTACCGGATTCCCAGCGGCTCGATGGAACCGACGCTGCACATCGGCCAGCGCGTGCTCGTGAACCGCATCGGCATGGACTTCAGCGATCCGCACGTCGGCGAGATCGTGGTCTTCCACCCGCCGCGTGACGCGGCCTCATCGCAGTGCGGCGGACCGCGCGTCGCGGCGACGGCGCCCTGCAGCATCCCCGATCCGCACGAGGACAGCAGCACGAACTTCATCAAGCGCGTCGTCGCCGGCCCGGAAGACGAAATCTACATCAGCGAAGGCCATGCCTTCCGCAGGGCCAAGGGCAAGACGACATTCGAACGCGAGAAGGACGGCTACATCCGGCCGTGCGAACACAACCCGGTCTGCAATCTGCCCACGGCGATCAAGATTCCGCCCGGACACTGGTTCATGATGGGCGACAACCGTGGCGACTCCGACGACAGCAGGTACTGGGGCCCCGTACCCACCGGATGGATCATCGGAGGAGCTTTCGCCACCTACTGGCCCCCCGATCGCATCGGCATCCTCTGAGGCGGCCGCACCGCGCGCGAAGGGCACGGCTCGCTCGCGGCGGCGCGCGCGCCGGAGCACCAGCGGCAGGCGCCTGTTCGCGTTCGACCGCCGGCTCGGCCCCAGCCTGATCGCCGGCGCCGACGAGGCCGGCCGCGGTTGCCTCGCCGGACCGCTCGTAGCGGCAGCGGTGCTGTTCGACTACGACAGCATCACGACGCGCGAGCTGCGCCTGCTGAGCGCGCTGAACGACTCCAAGCAGCACACCAGCGAGGCGCGCGAGGCGCTCTATCCGCTCGTCCTGCGAGCGGCCAGGCGGGTCGTGGTCGTCTCGCGCTGCGTGCGCGGCATCGACGCGCGCGGCCTGCACAAGACGAACCTCGCGGCGCTGCGCGATGCCGTGCGCGCGGTGACCGACGGCGTGCCTGGCGATCTGCTGTGCCTCACCGACGGCTTCTCCGTGCCCGACTTCGGCCGCCCTCAGCGCGCGATCGTCGACGGCGACGCGACCAGCGCGGCGATCGCCGCAGCGTCGATCGTCGCCAAGGTCTCACGCGACCGCTTCATGCGACAACACGCGGAGACGCAGCACCCCGGCTGGAGCTTCGCCGAGCACGTGGGCTACTCGACGCCCACTCACCGCGAAGCGATCCAGAGGCTCGGCGTCTCGCCGCTGCACCGCATGTCCTTCCAGTCGCTGGCCTACCAGCAGCTCGCGCTGTAGGCGCCCGCCGTCGCTCTCCGGCCCGGTGCCGACCGCCGGTGGCGGGGCGGCCTCCACCGCCGGCGTCCGCCCCGCCGCCGGCGTCCGGGTGGGCTCCGCGCGCCCCTGCACGCCGCTCTCGGGCGCCCTCGCCCCGAGTAATCACACGCCTGACACTCCTCGGCGACTAGAAGTCACACAGGGCACCGTCACGTCACACGCGCTCGCGTAGCGTCGCGGGATCGACGCGAAACGCAAGGCACCACACCCGCAACAGCCCCCGCCCCTGCCACCCCGCGTGGCGCGCGCGACGGCCGACGGGCGGCCTGTGACGGCACTGCGCGGCGAACACCTCGCTGCCATGCATCTGAGCCACCGCGGCTACGAGATCCTCGCGCGCAACGTGCGGACCTCCGCCGGCGAGATCGACCTGATCGCCCGTCGCGGCGAGGTACTGGCCTTCGTCGAGGTGAAGACCGCGCGCATCAGACGCGCAGACGGCGCCGGCGCGACCCCCGACCGGCGGCCGCTGGAATCGCTGCGCTACCGCCAGCGCGTTCGGATCAGGCGCGCCGCAGCTGCGTGGCTGCGCGAGGGAGGGTCCGAACAACCGTCTGCAGGACCCGCGTCCACGCTTCGCTTCGATGCGATCGGCGTGGTGCTCGACGCGCGCTGGCAGCTGCTGCGCATCGACCACATCGAGGCAGCCTGGTGATCGCGACCCCCCGGCCGCTCGTCGGCCGGGGGGTCGCGCGAGCGTCGGGGGGCTAGGCCGCCGCGGGCGAGCTCCTGCGCGCGTCCACGCCCTGCCGGCGGCGGGCACGTGCAGCGCGCTCGAGCGGCCGCTGCGCGGCGCCGCGGGCGCCGTCACGGGCGACTGCGGCTCGCGGCGCGGGCACGAGCGCGGCGACGACGCGACCCGAGTGTGCGCGGGTGCCGGCGGCCCCCTGCGCGTCCTCGGCATCGCTGATCGCCCAGGCGAGCCGCTCGATCAGCTGGCTCGCGGCGTGGCCGGTACTGAGGTGGACGGAGGCGACCTGCTCGTTGAGCAGCACCGTCGCTCCCTGCGGCGGGTTGTGGCCGTCTGTTGTGACAAACACGCGAGGCATCGTGTTCTCCTTTGCGGTTGCGCGGCGGTCGGGCGTGGATCCAGAGGGGGAGGCGCGCCGGCCGAGGGGGAGGCCGGCGCGCCTGCGAGGACCTCCGAGAGCGACAATCCCTCTCGGAGAGGAGGAGGGCCTTGAGAGTCAGGCCTGTCGACATCGCCCGGTCATCCGCGGACCACCCACCGCGTCGCGCCATCCGGATGGAGCCGGGTGTGCGAAACGGAAGCTGCCCTCGAATGGGTGACCGGACATTGCTCACTTATCATATCGACTTTCAACGGATTATCAAGACCCTCTTCCGAGGCTTGCTCGCGTAGCCTGCAGCCCCGTGTCAGCCAGTGAGCGAGAGCCGGGCGAGGAGAGCCCTGCCGATGGCCCTCGGGCGCTCGACGGAATGACCGAGTTCCTCGGGCTGCGCTGGGAGGACCCCCAGACCGTGCGCCTGCGGATCCGCCCGGAGCTGATCAACCGCGGTGGCCTGCTGTCGGGCGTTGCGACGTACGCGATGGTGGACTACAGCATGGGCTCGACGCTGTGGGCACAGACGACCGGCGAGGAGCGCATCGCCACGATCTCGATCTCGATCAACTACATCCAGACCGCCACCTCGGGGGAGGTCGTGTGCCGGTCCACACTCGACCGCCGCAATCGCCGCATCGCGGTCCTGCGCAGTGAGATCCACCACGACGACGGCAGGCTGCTCGTCACCGCGATCGGCAGCTACTCGATCTTCCCGCCGCGACGCGGAGCGGAGTGAGCGCGCGCACGCCGGTCGTGCTGACGATCGCCGGGTCGGACTCAGGCGGCGGCGCAGGCATCCAGGCCGACCTGAAGGCGTTCGCCTCCCAAGGAGTGCACGGCACCAGCGCGATCACCGCGATCACGGCGCAGAACACGCTCGGCGTCGACGCCGTCCACTCGCTGCCGCCGCAGATCGTGCTCGCGCAGGTGCGCTCCGTGCTGTCAGACCTCGCGCCAGCGGCCGTCAAGGTGGGAATGCTCGGCAGCGAGCAGGTCACGCGCGCGGTAGCCGCCGCGCTCGACGAGCTGCCCGCGGGCACGCCTGTCGTCGTCGATCCGGTGATGGTCGCCGAGTCCGGCGCGCGGCTGCTCGAGCCCGGCGCGCAGCTGGCGCTCGTCGAGGAGATCCTGCCGCGTGCGAGCGTGCTCACACCCAACCTGCTCGAGGCCTGTGCGCTGCTCGGCGAGGATCCCCAGACAGTCGAGAGCGTCGAGGACGAGCAGGCTGGCGAGCTTGCCTCAGGCGTGCTGGCGCTGGGGCCGGCCGCAGTCGTGCTGACAGGAGGCCATCGCACGCATGCCACCGACGTGCTCGTGCGGCGCGGCGTCGCCGGGGCAGTGGTGATCGAGGGGCCGCGACATGCTGAGGGCGCCGCGCACGGCTCGGGCTGCACGCACTCCTCCGTGCTCGCTGCACGACTGGCGCTCGGCGACGACCTCGAGCAGGCCGCCCGTGCCGCGCGCCACGCTGCAGGGGAGGCCGTCATGCGGGGGCTGCGCGAGCTGGGCGCCGGCGCCGGCCCCGTTGACGCGATCGGGCTGCGCGCGGTGCGCGAGCGCTCGGCGGACCGGCGGAAGCTGTGAGGCGGTTTGCCATAATCCATTGCGATGAGACTCCTGCGGATGAAGCCCGGTCATGGCGAGATCGTGTTGGCCGAAGGCGACATCGAGGTGCCCGAGCAGGAGCGCGAGCTGATCGAGGCGTTCCGCCGCGAGCTCGACGCGGGCATGTGGGCGGCGGTGCCGACCGAGAGTTCCGGCGGACGGCGGCAGGCGGAGCTGGTCAAGAGCTTCGACGAGGTGCCGCGCGATGCGGACCGCGTGATCTTCTTCCCGCGTGCCGCCGGTGGTGCTGAAGCTTCGCGCGACGCACGGGCCGCAGCTCGTTAGCGATGGCGCTCGCCATGGGGACAGCCGGTGTTGTCCTCGTGGTGCTGGTGTGGGAGTTGGTTCGGCCGAGCTTCGCTCGTTCGCTCGCGCACGCACGCGAGCTGCTCTCCCAGCGGCGCGGCGAGTCGCCCCCCAGCGGATACGACCCTGGGCGTGAGCGGCGCGCCGAGCAGCGCGCCCGCGAGCTGCTGCGCACGTGCGTGCCGGCGGAGGACTGGCAGATGTACCGCGATCTCGGCGTGCTGCGCGTGTGGGGGCGGCGCAGCGGCGGCGAGCCGGGCGACGGCGCGCCATACGCCTATCTGATCTATCCGCACAAGCCGATCGTCGCCTACATCCCGCAGACCGGTGAGCTGCTGAGCGAGTACTGCGTGGCGTTTCCCGACGAGTCGCGTCCCTACGGAAGCGCGCGGCTGCCCGACTCCGACGACGTGCTCGCCAAGTGGATGGCGCTGAGCGCGGATGAGCGGCGGCTGATCGGCGAGGCCAACATGCACCTGCCGGGACGCCAGGTCGACCCCGAGCGGGTGCGGCGCGACCTCGTGCGGATCGGCCGCTGGGAGCGTTCCCGCGCGGGCGCGGGCGAGCGCGCTAACGTGCCCGCTCCGTGAGCGGCCCGAATCACTTCGACGTCAAGCACCGCAGCCGCGCCCTCACCGAGGGCCCCGAGCGAGCGGCCGCTCGCTCTTACCTGCACGCCGTCGGCTACACGGCGGAGGATCTGGCGAAGCCGATCGTGGGCGTCGCGCACTCCTGGATCGAGACGATGCCCTGCAACTTCAACAACCGCGTGCTCGCGGCGAAGGTCAAGGAGGGCATACGCGCCGCCGGCGGAACGCCGATGGAGCTGAACACGATCGCGATCTCCGACGGCATCACGATGGGAACTGCAGGGATGCGCGCCTCGCTGGTCTCGCGCGAGCTGATCGCGGACTCGATCGAGCTTGTCGCCTCCGCGCATCATTTCGACGCGGTCGTCGCGATCTCCGGCTGCGACAAGACGATTCCAGGCACCGTGATGGCGCTAGCGCGTCTCGACGTCCCTGCGCTGATGCTGTACGGAGGGTCGATCCGTCCCGGTCATTTCCGGGGCGAGGAGGTGACGATCCAGCAGGTCTTCGAGGCGGTCGGCTCCTACGCGGCCGGCAGGATCAGCGAGCAGGAGCTGCACGAACTGGAGGAGGCCGCCTCGCCGGGCGCGGGCGCGTGTGGCGGCCAGTTCACCGCGAACACGATGGCGATGGCATTCGAGGTGCTCGGAATCTCGCCCGCGGGCTCGGCGATGGTGCCGGCCGAGGACGGCCGCAAGCTCGACGTCGCGATTCAGGCGGGCGAGCTCGTGATCGACGTGCTGAAGGCCGGCCGCCGCCCCAGCGACATCATCACCAAGCCCGCGTTGGAAAACGCGATCGCCGCAGTCGCGACGAGCGGCGGCTCGACCAACGGCGTGCTGCACCTGCTGGCGGTCGCCACGGAGATGGGCGTGCCGCTGCAGCTCGACGAGTTCGACGCCATCTCCGAGCGCACGCCGCTGCTGTGCGACCTGCAGCCCGGCGGCCGCTACGTCGCGACCGACCTTTACGAGGCCGGAGGCGTTCCGCTGGTGCTGAAGCGGATGAGCGAAGCCGGCGTGCTGAACGAGGACGCGCTGACCGTCACCGGGCGCACGATCGGCGAAGAGGCCGCCGCGGCCCGCGAGACGCCGGGCCAGGTCGTCGTGCGTCCCGTGTCCGAGCCGATCAAAAAGACGGGCGGCTTCGCGATCCTGCACGGCAACATCGCGCCGGACGGCAGCGTCGTGAAGCTGTCCGGACACGAGCGCCGCCTGCACACGGGGCCGGCGCGCGTGTTCGACGGCGAGGAGGCCGCGATGGCGGCGGTGCTGGGCAAACAGATCGAGGAGGGCGACGTGGTGGTGATCCGCGGCGAGGGCCCGGCCGGTGGGCCCGGAATGCGCGAGATGCTCGCCGTCACCGCCGCGATCGTGGGCGAGGGCCTGGGGGAGACCGTCGCGCTGATCACCGACGGGCGCTTCTCCGGCGCGACTCGTGGCTTCATGGTCGCGCACGTCGCGCCCGAGGCGGTGCGCGGCGGCCCGATCGGCGCACTCGCCGACGGCGATGAGATCACGATCGATGTCGACGCGCGGCGCCTGCAGGTAGCGCTCAGCGACGAGCAGATCGCACAGCGCCTCGCCGCCTACCGTCCCGCGCCGCGCGCGGACGAACACATCGAGGTGGCGATAGCGAAGTACGCCAAGCTCGTCGGCAGCGCAGCAGAAGGCGCCGTCACGCGCTAACAGCCCGCGCCACGCGGGCGCCGTGCTAGCTCGCCAGGAAGTCCGTCAGCAGCGCGTTGAACTCCTCGGGCCGCTCGAGCATCGCCATGTGGCCCGTGTCCTCGTAGACCACCCTGCGCGCGCCGGGGATCGCGTCCGCGAACAGCGGCGCGTCGCGCACCGTGACCAGCCGGTCCTTCGTGCCCCACACGACGAGCGTGGGACAGGAGATCAGCGGCAGCCGCGGTCGCACGTCGTACTCGGAGATCGCCTCCAGCGCCTCCAGGAAGCCGTCGGTGCCGGCGCCGCGGATCTGCTCCGCCGCGAGCGCGCCGGGCAGGCGGCTCGGGTGCGCGACGATGCCCTTCAGCAGCAGGTCGCGCAGGCGCGGGCGCGTGGCGAGCCGGTCGGAGTGCTGGGCCGTCCATGCGGCGCCCAGCGCAAGCACCTGCTCGAGGCGTCTGATCGCCGGCAGCGCCGTCACGGTGAGGCGGTTGCGGTAGGTGGAGATGCCGGCGGGGGAGACGAGCACGAGCCGCTCGACGCGAGCGGGATGGGAAGCAGCCGCCTCGGCCGCGATCAGACCGCCCATCGAGTTGCCCACAAAGGTCGCCTGCGGGAAGCCGAGCTGGCCGAGCAGAGCCTCGAGCAGAGCCGCGTAGCCCTCCATCGACAGCTCGCCGGCCTGGCCGGGCGAATGGCCGAAGCCGGGCAGGTCGAGCGCGATCACGCGATGCGTGTCGGCGAACACCGCCATCTGCTCGAGCCAGTTGGGCCAGCAGCCCGAGAGGCCGTGCACGAACACGATCGGTGGGCCCGAGCCGAGCTGGATCGTGTTGACGGGACGGCCCTCGACAAGCTCCCAGCGCTGGTGTGAGCGCCAGTCCACGGTCCGCCATGAGGGCACGCGCGCGTCCTCGCTCGCGACCTCGGAGCCCTGGCCGACGAACCCTGCGGTGGCCTCTGAGTGGACACCCATTGGCTTGAATCTACTTCAGGTGGGGAAAGAGGTAGAGGAGTGGACGGATGCCATGGACGGCTGGAGCATCCTATTGCGGCCCCGGCAGGCGCGTGCTCACCGGCGGCGAATCTCCTCGTGATGGCCGCAACAGCCGACACCAGCTCAGCGCGCCCGCAGCACGATCCGCCCGCGGGACGGTGGGCGCAGGCGCTCGAGCTGCTGGAAGCGGACATGCAGCGGCGCGATGCGGCGGCCCGAACCCGACGCGCGTACAGCAGCGACGTCGCCGACTTCGCCGCCTGGGCACAGCAGCAGGGGCTGGACCCCGAGCAGGTCGATGCGAAGGCGATCAGGCGCTACGTCGCGCTGCTCTCAGAGCGCGGTGCTGCACCGAGCACCTCCGCACGCAAGCTGGCCGCACTGCGCGCGCTGTTCACCAGCCAGCGAGAGCACGGGCTGATCGCGCACAACCCGGCGGAACTGGTCTCGACGCCGCGGCGCGCCAAGCATCTACCGAAGCTGCTCAGCGCGCGCGACGCTGCGCGGCTGCTCGACGGCATCCCCGCCGGCAGCGGCGGCACCGCGCTGGCGATACGCGACCGCGCGATCTTCGAGCTCGCCTACTCCAGCGGCCTGCGCGCGGAGGAGCTGGTGTCGGTGCAGATCGGCGACATCGACTGGGACGGCGAGCAGCTGCGCGTCGAGGGCAAGGGCCGCAAGACGCGCTTCGTGCCGGTCGGCGAGCCCGCGATGGCGGCCCTGCGCAGCTACCTCGAGCGCGGACGGCGAGAGCTCGCGGCGGCAGGCGCGGGCGGCGAGACGCTGTTCCTCAGCCGCAACGGCAGGCCGCTTGGCACGAGTGACATCCGGCGTCGCCTGCGCAAGTGGACGCAGCGCGTAGGCGTCGCCGCCGACACCTCGCCGCACGCGCTGCGCCACAGTTTCGTCACGCACCTGCTGGACGGAGGCGCCGATCTGCGCAGCATCCAGGAGATGCTTGGGCATGCCAGCGTTTCCAGCACTCAGATTTACACTCGGGTAGAGTCAGCCAGGCTTAGAAGCGCCTACGCGCGCAGTCACCCTCGGGCCTGATACAGGGGAGGAAAGCCCTGGAGACGAACGTCAAACCGATCGAGCTGCGCGAACTGTGGCGGCGATATAAGGACGATGGGGACAAACCCAGTCGCGAGCGACTGGTCGTGGCGTACTCGCCCCTGGTCAAGTACGTAGCCGGCCGCACCGCCGCCGGCCTGCCGCCGCATGTCGAGGAGGCGGACCTGATCTCCTACGGGCTGGTCGGCCTGATCTCCGCGATCGAGCGCTTCGACCTGTCCCGCGACATCAAGTTCGAGACGTACGCGATCATGCGCATCAAGGGCGCGATCATCGACGAGCTGCGCTCGCTCGACTGGGTGCCGCGCAGCGTCCGCGCCCGCGCACGCGAGGTGGAGCGCGCCAACGCCAAGCTCGAGCACCTGCTGCAGCGCGCGCCGACCGACCAGGAGATCGCCGACGAGATGGGCATCACGCTCGACGAACTCAACGACTCGCTGCTGCAGATCTCCCACTCCTCGATCGTTGCGCTCGACGAGCTGTGGAGCGTGTCGGATTCCAGCGGCGACCAGGTCTCGCTGATGGACACGATCGAGGACCCGAACGCGCCCGACCCCTCGCGTGCGCTCGACGTCGGCGACCTCAAGGACCGCATCGCCGACTCGATCGCGAAGCTGCCCGAGCGCGAGAAGCTCGTGATCGCGCTCTACTACTACGAGAACCTGACGCTGCGAGAGATCGGCGAGGTGCTCGGCGTGACCGAGTCGCGCGTCTCGCAGATGCACACGAAGGCCGTCCTGCGCCTGCGCTCGCGGATGCAGGAGGAGTCCTTCGAGGACTGACCGGGGATGCGGGGCACGGAGTAACTGTCCTCGCCTCGTCATCGCTCGGGGGCATCGTCGCAGCCGTGCTGAGCCTGCTCGGTGGCGGGGCGCTCGGCATCTGGGGGAGTAGGAAGCTGGGCGTCGACACACGGCCTGCCGCGCTGCGCGAGGGCGCGCGGATGAGGCGAGGGTGGCGGCGGGATCATCTGTCCCGGGGCGAGCGTGTGGTGCTTCGCGCAGCGATGCTGTCGACGCTGCTCGCGGCGGCCGGGATCTTCCTGCTCGTGTTCGGCGGGCGCGGCGCGCGCACGGGCGCGATCGTCCTCCTCGCCCTGGGGTTGCTGGTCACGGCGGTGCCGGTGTCCCCGTTCCTGCGCGCGCGGCTGCGGCGCCGCGAACGCAACCGCGATCAGTCCGAGGACTTGCCGCTCTAGGCCGGTCGGCTTGAAACGACGCAGCGCTTGAATTTCGCGACCGCGGCTCGACCGGGCAGGTGTCATCGTGGTCCATTAGCCCTCGACCGAACCGAAGGAGGCCCACCGTGGAGCTGAGGATCTTCGTCGAGCCGCAGGAAGGAGCGAGCTACGAGCAGCAGCTCGCGATGGCGCGGGCGGCGGAGCGGCATGGCTTCGGCGCGTTCTTCCGGTCCGACCATGTCCTGCGCATCAGACCCGGCTCCGGCGAGCCCGGCCCGAGCGATTCGTGGGTCACGCTCGGCGCGCTGGCACGGGAGACCGAGAAGATCCGCCTCGGCACGATGGTCACCTCGGCGACGTTCAGGCTGCCCGGCCTGCTCGCGATCGCGGTCGCGCAGGTCGACGAGATGAGCGCCGGGCGCGTCGAGTTCGGCCTGGGCACCGGATGGTACGAGGCCGAGCACCGCGCCTACGGCATCCCGTTCCCGCCCTTCGGCGAGCGCTTCGATCGGCTCGAAGAGCAGCTGGAGATCCTCACCGGCATGTGGAGCACACCGCCTGGAAAGCGCTACGAGCACACCGGCCGCCACTACACGCTCGAGCCCGGCCCGGCGCTGCCGAAGCCGGCGCAGCGCCCGCACCCGCCCGTGATCGTCGGCGGTCTCGGCACGCGCCGCACACCGGCGCTGGCAGCGCGTTTCGCGGCGGAGTACAACGTGCCGTTCGCCGACGTGGAGACGACGCGAGCGCGCTTCGAGGGGGTGCGGCAGGCGTGCAGTGCAGCCGGCCGCGACCCCCAGGAGCTCGTCTACTCGCATGCGGTGACGGTCTGCTGCGGGGAGAACGAGGCGGAGTTGGCGCGCCGCGCCCAGCGCGTCGGGCGAGATCTCGAGGACCTGCGCCGCTCCGGCGCCGCCGGCACACCGGCAGAGGTCGCTGCGCGACTGCGCGAATACGGCGAGGCCGGCGCCGGGCGCTCC
>DASWSH010000149.1:0-9847 GCA_036402735.1 Solirubrobacteraceae bacterium
CGCGCCTTCAGGGCGCTCTTCAACCCCCTGATCGTGGTGCTGACGATCGTCTCCGACCGCATCCTGCGGCTTCTGGGCGTCGACATGAGCGCCGAGCGCGCCGGCGGCACCTCGGACGAGCTCAAGCGCGTGATCGCCGAGTCGTATGCGGGCGGCCACATCGACCCGGGCGAGGCCGGCATGCTGACCGGCGTCTTTCACCTGCACGAGCAGGAGGCGCGGCAGGTGATGACCCCGATTCCGGCCGTAGTCACGATCGATGCCTCCGTGGACGTGGAGACGGCGCTGCGGCTGTGCGTCTCGAGCGGTCACACGCGGCTGGTGGTGACCGAGAACGAAGACCGCGACCGCGTGCGCGGCCTCGTCCACGTCAGCGAGCTGGCGGGCGAGCTGATGACGAAGGGACCGCAAGCGCCGATCGCGCCGGTCGTGCACGACGCGCTGATCGTGCCGGAGACGAAGCCGCTGGACGACCTGCTCGCCGACCTGCAGCGGCAGCGCACCTCGATGGCGGTGGTCGTCGACGAGTACGGCCGCGTCGTCGGCGTCGTGACGGTCGAGGACATCATCGAGGAGGTCGTCGGAGAGATCGCCGACGAGACGGACCCCGCCGCGGGCGAGATTCGCAGGCTGGCGAACGGCGACTGGTTCGTGCGCGGTCATGTAGCGGTCACGGACCTCGCGGACTACGGCCTCGAGCTGCCGGTCGACACCGACGCCTACAACTCGATCGGCGGCTTCGTGTTCGCGCAGCTCGGCAGGCTGCCGCGGCGCGGGGACACCGTTACCGCCGACGGCTACTCGATCAGGGTCGAGTCAGTGCGCGACAACCGCGTGGAGGCCGTGCGGATCAGGGAGCGCCGGCCGGTGGCAACGCGCCAAGAGCGCGAGAGCGGGGATTAAACACGTCCGGCCCGCGGGGGGAGCGGACCGGATCGTGCGCACTGGGAGGAGGCGGGTGTGCTGTGCGACGTTACGTCGCAATGACCAGTATCGCCACGAGCATGAACGGCAGTTAAAAGTCAGCTCAGCCTCCTTAAATGTTTCCTGCGGCGCGACAGGCCACATCCGTCCGCTGTCGGTCGGGGACGGCTTTGCCCGGGTCCGTCAGGAGCGCTCGTAGGCGAGCAGGCCGCGGCCGCTCTTGCGCCCGAGCGCGCCTTCGCCGACGAGCTGCCGGACGCGTGCGGGCACGGCCTCGCCGATCGTCTCGCCGATCGCCGCCGAGACATCCAGCCCGACGAGATCGAGCAGCGCCAGCGGCCCCATCGGGTGTCCCGCGCCGAGCTTCATGCAGGTGTCGATGTCGGCGGGCTGCATGCCGGTCTCTTCCATCAGGCGCACCGCGCTGAACAGGTACGGGAAGAGCAACCTGTTGACCACGAAGCCCGGCACGTCGGGCACCTCGACGGGCGTCTTCTCGAACGTCTCGCACAGCGCGATCGCGCGACTGCGCGTGTCCTCGGTGGCGGCCGTGGGGAAGATCAGCTCGACCAGTCGCATCTTCGTGACCGGGTTGAAGACGTGCAGGCCCACGAACCGCTCAGGCCGCCCGCTCGCCTCGGCGAGGCGCTCGACGGACAGCGATGAGGTGGTGGAGGCGAGGATTGCCTCAGGAGCGACGATGCCGTTCAGCTCCGCCAGCAGGCGCGCCTTGACGTCGTGGTCCTCGACGACGGCCTCGACGACGAAGTCCGCGTCGGCGAGCGCTGCCGGCTCGGTGACGATCTCGACGTGCTCCGGGTCGACTTCGGCACCCAGGCGGCTGAGCGTCTTCTCGACGGTTTCTCGAGCACGGTCGGCGGAGCTCTCAGAGCGCGCGAGCAGGAGCACGGGGCCGTGGTGCGCCGCAGTCGCCGCCAGTCCACACGCGATCGCGCCGCTGCCCGCCACGCCCAGACGTTTGCTCACGATGCTCCTTCCGTTGGTTTGCACGCCGCAGCCACCCCCGCCGCCCACTGGCTGACCGACCAGTCAACACTCACGGCAGCGGTAGAGTTAGGCGCTGCAAGGTCCGGGCATCTTGCCAGACGCGCCGCGACCGCCGGCAAAACCCACCTTCAGGAGGACGCAGCTGATGAGGCAGCCAGAGGGACGCGAAGTCGTGATCGTCGAGGCCGTGCGCACGCCGATCGGCCGCGGTCACAAGGAGAAGGGCTACTACAAGGACACGCACCCCAACCAGCTGCTTGCGAAGTGCTACACGGAGGTGATCGAGCGCGCCGGCATCGACGCTTCGGAGGTCGAGGATGTGATCGCGGGCTGCGTGCAGCAGTTCGGCGAGCAGGGCTTCAACATCGCGCGCAACGCGTGGTTGGAAGCGGGGCTGCCGATCGAGGCGCCCGGCACGACGGTCGACAGGCAGTGTGGATCGGCGCAGCAGGCCGTCAACTTCTCCGCCGCGCTCGTCGCCGCGGGCGTGCACGACGTGATGATCGGCTCGGGCGTCGAGCACATGGGCCACCTGCCGTTCGCGGCCGGGATGAAGACGCAGGAGGAGTTCGGCTACGCGTTCACGCCGGAGCTGATGGCGAAGCACAACATCGTGGGCCAGGGGCTCGGCGCCGAGATGATCGCCGACCAGTGGGAGATCTCGCGGTCCGAGCTGGACGAGCTCGCGGTGCGCTCACATCGCCTGGCGCATCAGGCGACCGAGGAGGGACGCTTCGAGCGTGAGATGGTGCCGATGGACGTCGGCGGCGAGAAGCTCGTCACCGACCAGGGCATCCGGCCCGACACGAGCCTCGAGGCGCTCTCGCAGCTGAAGCCCGCGTTCAAGCCGGACGGCAAGATCACGGCCGGCAACGCGTCGCAGATCTCCGACGGTGCTGCCGCCGTGCTGCTGATGAGCGCGGAGAAGGCGAAACAGCTCGGCCTCACGCCTCGCGCGCGGATCGTGGACCAGACGACCGTCGGCTGCGACCCGGTGAAAATGCTCGAGGGCCCGATCCCCGCGACGCGCAAAATCCTGCAGCGCAACTCGATGTCGATCGACGACATCGACCTGATCGAGATCAACGAGGCATTCGCGCCGGTCGTCGCGGCCTGGCGTCGCGAGCTCGAACCCGACATGGACCGCGTCAACGTCAACGGCGGCGCGATGGCCCTCGGCCACCCGCTCGGCTCGACCGGCGCGCGGCTCATCACCACGCTGCTGCACGAGCTCGAGCGCTCCGACAAGGAGATCGGCTTCGTGACTATGTGCTGCGGCGGCGGGTTGGGCACGGGAACGCTGATTCAGCGCGTCTGACCCCCGCGGCCGGCCCTATTTCCCGGTCCAGTTCACTTCCACCGCCGGCAGCGCGAGCAGCGCCTGCCAGGTGGCGGCGTCGGCCACGCCGCTCGGCGCGATGCCCTTCGCGGTCTGGAAGGCCTTCAGGTTCGCTTCGGTCTGCGCGGCGAAGTTGCCGGTCGTTTCCTGGCTGGGCTGCGCGCTCGCCAGGTGCTCCTGCAGCGCGAGCACCTGGTCGCCCTTGCTGCCTTTCGAGAGTTCCGGGTATTCGCCGTTCGGCGTGACGCTGCTGAGCGGGGCGAGCGGTGCCGCAAGCGCGTTCCAGCCGTTCGACGTCGTCTCCTGCCAGTCCCAGAAGGACCAGCCGGTGGCGCCGTAGAGCACCGCCTCCTCACGGAAGCGCACGATCTCGGAACTGGAGACGCCGCCGTAGGTCTGGCCCAGCGGGTAGATCGGGCGCTGGTAGATGCGGTTGGCGATGTAGGTGTTGGCGTAGACCGTGTCGACTGACACGCCGATGTCGTGCCAGTACATCTGCGGCGCGTTGAACTGCGCGCCGCCGGGGCCGAGGAACACGGAGTAGGGGAAGGAGGAGTGGTAGGAGACGTAGGGGAAGCTGGCCAGCGCGATGGGGTAGGAGGGGCCGGTCTTCGCGCGCAGCGCCTGGATGTAGGTCTGCGCGGAGGCGTACTTCTTTTCGTACTCGGCCTCCGCGTCGATCACGAGGCAGTCGGCGCCGTTCGCCACCGCCTGCGCGCCCAGCGCCGCCTCGCCGGAGGGGTTGGTGCCGTACACGTACTGCCACGCGCACACCTTCAGGCCGCCGGCATGCAGTTCGGCGACGAGCTGCGGCGAGAACTGGCTCCAGTAGTTGCTCGAGCCGTCCGAGCTCTTGACGAACACCGTGCTCACGCCTGCCGCGTGGGCCTGGGCGATGATCGCGGGCACGGCACCGCCACTGGAGCGGCTCACGTACCAGATCCACATGCCCTGGCCGTCGAGCGGGCTGGAGCCCGCGCCGCCGGTCACGGTCGGAGCGGAGACGACCTTCTTCTTCTTCACCGGGGGGTGCAGCGCGTGCTTGTACACGTAGATCGGGCCGAACGAGCTCGTGTAGCGCCCGCCGCTGAGCAGCACCATCACGCGACCGGAGTGCGCCGCCTTGGGCACCGTCACCAGCAGCCCCGCCGAGGCGCTGCGCATGCGGCTGCCGGGCGAGCGCAGCGTCACGGGGGCGCCCGGCGACTTCGGGAAGCCCACCACCATGCCCGCCCTCAGACCGACGCCCTTCAGCAGCAGCGTGCCGTGTACAGACACCTGCCGCGGGTTGCCGCTGCAGCGCGCCGCGGGCGTGCACGCGATGTTCGTGATGCGGATGTTGGTGACGTGCGCGCTCGCGGCAGGCGCCTTCGGTGTCGCGGCGCCGGCTCCGCCCGGCGCGGTCGCGCCCGGCGCGCCACCCGTCGCCGAGGTGCCGCCCGCGCCGGCGGCGCCGGCGCCCGCGGGCACCAGCAGGCAGCCCGCCGAGAGCGAGCACAGCATGGCGGCGAGCGCGGCGAAGGGTCTGTTGTGAGCGCTTCTGCTCGCTGACACGAGCGTCCTTCCTCCGGTGTGACGTGAGCTACGCGGCCGGAGCGCGTTCGTCGCTCCAGGGGCAGCGAACGACGTTACCGGCTCTCGCCGTGCAAACGTCCCGACGGTACGGAAGTTGCGGGCGTCCAGCCCGGGCGCGCGCCGTCATGCCCGGCGGCGCCAGGCCGACGGTCGCTCAGCCCCAGCGAAAGCCGCTCGGCGCGGGCGCGGGAGGCAGCGGGCTGCTGGGCATGCCCGGCGGCGGCTCGGGCAGGTTGAAGCCCGACGGCGCCACGTCATTCGGCGCATCGGGGTGGAAGAGCGACGCGAGGTACTGGTTCTGGCCGCGTCCCACGCCCAGCTCGAACTGGCCGCCTCCGTAGTTGCCGATGCCGCGCTCGGCGCAGTAGTCGTAGGCGTCGAGCAGGTTGCGCAGCCCGCCGAGCCGCGACGGCTTGATGTTGACCATGCGCGGCGGGTAGGGCAGCGCCTCGATGTCCTCGATCGAGTGGATCGGCGCGTCCCAGGAGAAGCGCTCGCGGTGCGCCGCCAGCAGCTCGTCGATCTCGGGTGTCAGCTTCGGGTCCTCGATCCAGGCCGCCGGAAAGGCCTCGACGACGCGCCGGTACAGAACGGGGTCGGCTGGCTGATCGACGACCGTGCCGGTGTAGAGACCCTTGAAGTCGACGGAGTCCACGGCGCCGGTCGCGACCAGTTCGTCGATCAGCGCCTCATCCCAGGAGGAGGTGGGGTCGAGCTTGAAGCGCAGGCCGGGATAGGGGTCCGAGCGGCGGCGCAGCGGCTCAAGCGTGGGCGGCTCGCCGAGCCTCAGCGACACCACGAACTGCACCGGCTGCGGCTCGCGGCCGAGCGTGGCGTGCAGCGTCTCGCCCGCCTGGCGCAGTGCGAGATCGAGCGCTGCGGACTCGTACGCCCAGGTCCGGTAGCGCGCCGAGACCTCGCGCTGGGGCGGCTCGGCGAACAGCGACAGGCCGGCGAGGCGCTCGCTGAAGCTGCCGATGGTGTGGCTGCCCGCCAGCGGAAGGTCCGCTCCCGCAGCCTGCGCGATGTCGTGGTCGACGGCGTCGTAGGTGACGTCCTCGCCGAGTCCCTCCTCGCCCGCGCCGCGCATGCGGATGATCGTGGTCTTGCGCAGGAAGTCGCTCGAGACGGCCTGCTCGAGGCCCTCGAGCGCGTAGCCCTCGATCGTCACCGGCAGCGCCGCGAGCTGCTCCCAGGTGCTCACGCGCCCGCCTCGCGCTCCAGGCGTGCGACCAGCTCGTCGAGCTTCAGCTCCTCCAGTGCGCCCCCCACCGCGGCGAGCTCGGCAGCGCAGCGCTCGATCAGCTGCTTTCCCTCGCCGAGCAGCGCCAGCGTCTCATCGAGGCTGGCCTCGCCGGAGTCGAGCCGGCGGATGATCTCCTCGACGCGCGCGGAGGCCTGCTCGTATGTGAGCTCCCCGCCGCCGCCGGCGACACCGCCGCCGCCTGCGGACTCCCCGCCCGCGCCCGGCTCCTGCGCTGCGCTCATCGGTCCTGCACCCGCGCCGGCACGACGCCATCGGCGAAGCCGAGGCGCAGCTCGCCTGCGGACCTCGCCGCCGCAGCGCTCGTCAACGGCTCGCCCTCCGAGGAGCGAGCGAGCACGTAGCCGCGCTCGAGCGTCCGCTGCGGATCATGGCCGGACAGCGCAAGTGCCAGCCGTTGCATCTCGGCCGGCCTGCGCTTGTTGCATTCGAACAGCGACGAGGTGGCCCTGCGTGCGAGCACGAGCGCGCGCAGAGCGATCCGCCCGCGCTCGTCTCCCAGCCTTCGCCGAGCGCCCGCGCGCATCTCGCGAAGCTGCTGATGCAGGTCGTTGCGCTGGCGGTCCAGGTGCACGGCGGGAGCGCGCGAGAGCTCCGACAGCCGCCGTGCACGGCTGAGCACGGCGCGGCGGCCGTGGTCGCGCAGCCGCGTGGCCTCGGCGGCCTTTCGCGAGCGCTGTGCGACAGCGCGGCGGCTGTGCTCGAACAGCCGTCTCCCCGCCGCGAGCTGCGCGTCGCGCGCCTGCGCGCAGTCGATTCGCACCGCCTCCTCGGCTGCATGTGTGGGCGTGGAGCAGCTCACGGCGGCGACGTCGTCGAGCAGCGTGCGATCGGTGTGGTGCCCGACGGACGCGATCACCGGTGTGGACAGCAACGCCACCGTGCGGCACAGCGTCTCGTCGCAGAAGCACAGCAGGTCCGCCAGCGACCCGCCGCCGCGCGCGACGATCACGACCTCGACCTCCGGCAGCGCGGCGAGGTCGCCGAGCGCGCGCCCGATCGCCGGCGCGGCATGGCGGTCCTGCACAGGCGCGAACGCCCACACGAGCCGGCCCGACCAGCCACGCCTTTCCAGCGCGGCGCGCACGTCGTCGCGCGCCTTGCCGCTCTCGCCCGTCACGACACCGATCGTGGCCGGCACCAGCGGCCGGCGCAGCAGCTGCTGGCGCCCCAGCAGCCCCTCCGCGTCGAGCTGCTTGCGCAGCCGGTCGATCTGCGCCAGCAGGTCACCCTCGCCTGCGATGCGCAGGTCGCTCACGCCGAACGAGAACGACGGCGAGGACGTCGCGCTGCCCGGGTAGTAGTCGCAGCCGCCGGCCACGACCACCTGCATGCCCTCGACCGGCTCGACGCCCGCCGCGATGATCCGCTCCCAGTCGCTCAACCACGCCGAGCACGGGATCGCGCCGCTCACGTCGCGCAGCTCGAAGTAGACGCGTGCGCGCGCCACACGCAGGTTCACGAGCTCGCCGAGCAGCTGCACGCGCTGGAACTTGCGCAGCCGGTCGCGCAGCTTCGCCGCGTAGCGGCCGACCGGGTAGGGGCCGGGCAGCGGGCTGTCGGGGATGCCCTCCACTCGCGCCTGCTCGTTGCCTGTGTGCAGCGACATCGCCGCCAGCATAGGCGCTAGCATCGACGGCGATGCCGAGCAGCCGAACCCTGCCCGGCTCCTGATGCGGTGAGCAAGCGAAACAGCGGCAGGCGCGGGCGTCCGCGCAAGCGCAAGTCGGGCACGACCCGGCTCTCCGAGGGCGCCTCCGCGGTCGCGGGCGCGAGCGTTGCGGGCGAGGCCGCGGCGACGGCCGCCTCGCCGCGAGCCGCGCGCACCGGCGCCGGCGAGGGACGTGCGAGCTCGCGTAGCGACGGGCGCCCGCGCGGTGCTCGCCGTCCGCTCGAGTCGAGGCCGGGCGAGCGCGATCCGGGCGGCGTCGGTGAGCGCCCGCAGGCGCCGTGGCACCCCTGGCCCTTCTCCGAGCTGCTGATCCTCGTCGGCGCGATCGGCACGATCGTCGGCTTCTCGACGCAGGCGCCGCCGCTGCTGGTCGCGTCGCTCGGCGCGGTCCTGCTGGGCACGCTCGAGTTCACGATCCGCGAGCATCGCACCGGCTACAGGTCGCATTCGACGCTGCTCGCGGCGGTGCCCACAGCGCTCCTGCACGGTGGCGTCGCACTCGCCCTGTTCGCGCTGGGCGTGAACGGGGAGCTCCTGGTCGTGCTGCCGCTGCTGCTGGACGTGCCCGTGTTCTGGTTCCTCTTCCGCTTCGTTCGTGCCCGCTTCGAGGATGCGAGGCGCGAGCGCGTGTTCGCGTTGAAGCATCGATAGACGCGGCGGGCCGCCGGCTCGAGCGGCTGACGCGCCGGGCAAGGCTGCCGGGGCGCGCTTTCCGACGGTCGCTGCAGTCAGTGCACGGCCGCTGCGGTCAGTGGCCGGTCGGCTCGCCGGCGCGCCCGCTCTCGGGCGGCACGAACGCGAGCGACGGCAGCGGCCGCTCGCCCTCCGTCGCGCCCTCGCCGCGCACCTCGCCGGTGAAGCCGAGCGCCTCCAGGCGCGCGATCTCGCGTTCGCCTTCGACGCGCGCGGGGTGGTCCGGCGGCAGCCCCTCGATCAGTTTCGCGATGCGTTCGCGCAGCTGCAGGGCGAAGTGCGGCGTCGAGGCACCCATCAGCTGGCGGACGTCCTCGACGCTCACCTCGTGGGTGCTCTCCTTGCGCTGCAGGCGGCGTGGGTCTTCGGCTTGGCTCACGTGCTCAACCTATTCTGACCGCAACACCGACGCTTCACCGGAGCTCTGGCTGCGCGGGCTGATCTCCAGCAGCGAGTCGATCTGGGCCTGCGTGGCGAGCGAGATCGTCGCTTCGTCGCCGATCAGCCAGCCGTGGTTGTAGACGCCGCGAACCGGCTGGAATTCGGGCGCGGAGCTGTAGGCCGGCTGCAGATCCGTCAGGTAGGTGGACAGCGGCTGGCCGATCGCGCCCGCCCCTTCGAGCAGCAGCAGCGGGCCGTACTGGCCGCTGGCGGAGAGCAGCGCCGCAGCCGGCGCATCGAGCGGGCGCGAGGGGTTCGCGAAGACGAGACCGTGCCCCGGTTCTTTCACGCCCCAGCCGAAGCTGCCGTCGGTGTAGCGCGCCACCTCGATCGAGTTCAGCTGAGCCGTCGTGATGCCGTTCTGGCCGCCTGCGGGGATCGCGGCGACCGAGCCGAGCCGCGCCAGCCGGCCCAGAGCCCCGGTCGCGATCTGCTCTGCCGCGCTCGTGAAGATCGCCGGGCGGTGCAGCGCGGACAGCGCGCTGTCGGTCGCCGCCGGCAGCTGCGCGCCGCTCGCGTAGAGGATCGGCGCGCCGCTCTCGGCCGCGAGGCCGGCGAGCGGCATCTGCAGCGCAGGCGGCGCGCTGTCGGCCAGCACGATCGCCCGGCGCGGCTGCGCCGCGCCGGCGGCGGAGCTCCACAGCTGCGCGATCTGCGCGGCGAGCAGCGCCGGCGCGCCGGCGGGCACCCTGCGAACGCGGTAGGCGGCGGGCACCGCTGCGGCGGTGGCGATGCTGATCACCTGGGCGCCGCCGAGCGCCGTAGCGCCTGTCGGGTGCATCGCTTCGAGCGCCTCGAGGCTGACCTGCGGCAGCGTCGCGCCTTCGCTGAACAGGATCGGCGCGTGCAGCGGCGCGCCCGCCAGCACCGAAGCGGCCAGCGCGGCCTGCCAGTTGCGCCGGTCGACGAGCACCACCGCCTGCGGACGCGA
>DASWSH010000150.1:0-3252 GCA_036402735.1 Solirubrobacteraceae bacterium
CGCGCCTTCACGGCGATCACTTCGCTGATGATCCCGAAGCCCGGCAACATCATGATGTACACGGCCGGGTGCGAGTAGAACCAGAAGACGTGCTGGTACATCAGCACGTCCCCTCCTCTGGCCGCGTTGAAGAAGTTGAAGCCGAGGCCGCGGTCGAGCAGGATGAAGAACTGCGAGGCGGCGATGAAGGGCGTCGCGATCACGACCAGCAGCGAGGTCGCGAAGTTCGCCCAGACGAGCAGCGGCATGCGGAAGAAGCTCATGCCGGGCGCACGCATCGTGATGATCGTGACCAGGAAGTTGAGCGCGGTCATGATCGACGAGGCGCCCGCGAACTGCACCGCGAGCGAGAAGAACGTCTGGCCGACCGGCGCCGTGTCGGACAGCGGCGCGTAGGCGGTCCAGCCGTCGGCGAACGCGCCGCCGGGCGCGAAGAAGCTGGCGAGCATCATCACGCCCGCGATCGGCAGCAGCCAGAACGACAGCGCGTTCAGGCGCGGGAACGCCATGTCGGGCGCGCCGATCATCAGCGGGATCACGAAGTTGCCGAGGCCCGCGAACACCGGGATGATGAACAGGAAGATCAGCAGCGAGGCATGCACCGAGAACAGCCCGTTGAAGGTGTTGGGATCCACGAAGTGCGAGCCGGGCTGCGCGAGCTGCGCGCGCATCAGCATCGCGATCAGGCCGCCGATCAGCAGGAAGATGAACGAGTTGACGGTGTACTGGATGCCGATCACCTTGTGATCGGTGTTGATGCGGAAGTAGTCCTTCCATGTGTAGGCGCCGTGGCTCGAGTGGTCCTCGGGCCGCGTCTTGCGGCCGGCTGCCCAGTAGAACCAGTAGTCGAAGCCGCCCAGGCCCACGAGGAAGCCGAGCGGTCCGGCGATCAGGCCCACGGTCAGGATCGCTTCCCAGTCGAGGTAATGGCGGAAGGTGCTGTGCCCGGTCGACGCGCGAACCGCCCATGTGATGCCGACCGCGAGGGCGCCGCCGAGCATCAAGCCGAGCAGCCCGCGGAGCATGCCGGGTGCTTTGAGCCTGCCGGCCACCGGCCTGTCGTCCACGGGCGTCGTCGTCACGGTGGCGGACATTATCCGCTGCTCCCGAAGGCGGTCGTCGGTGCGGGCGAGGTCGGGTTGGCGCTCTGACTCGCGATCCAGGACTTGAAGCGTTCCTCGGTGACGACGTGGATCGTCGAGCGCATCAGCGAGTGCCCGAGCCCGCAGAGCAGGTTGCAGACGACCGGGTAGTTGCCGAGCCGGTCAGCGGTCGCGCGCCAATGCGTGGTGATGCCCGGCACCGCGTCCTCCTGGATGCGGAAGGCCGGCACCCAGAACGCGTGGATCACGTCGACCGCGTGGATGTTGTACTCGACGGAGGTGCCCTTCGGCACGTAGAGCTGCGTGCTCCTCAGCGGCTTGCCGCCGGTCACGGAGGGCGGGTATTCATAGCTCCACTCGAACTGCTCCCCCGCGACCGCGATCTGGATCTCCTTCGCGGGTTTCTTCTCGTTGTCGTGCAGCACCGCGAACGAGTAGCCGACCATGCCGAGCAGCAGCACGGTGGGAATCGCCGTCCAGAAGACCTCCAGGCGCGTGTTGCCGTGGATCGGCGGCCCGTCCTTGTTCTCCTCGCCCGGCTTCATGCGGAACTGCCAGACCGAGTAGAGGATCACCGCCACGACCAGCACGAAGATCGGGATCGAAGCGATCACGAGCACGTGGTACAGGCGGTCCGTGTTCTTCGCCTGTGTCGCCGCCTGCGTGGGGAACCAATGGATCAGGAAGCTGATCACGACCGCGATCGCGATCGCGATCACGGCGGCGATCGCCGCGATCGTGACTGAGCGCTGCCTAGACACAGGCGCCTGCCAGAACGATCGCCGGGGGGTGCGGTCGAGGATTCCTCTCCATCGGGAGCCGTGATCCTAATGCCTTCGGACCCCGGATTGCTGCGAGCTTGCGCGTCGGCTCCGGGCGCTCTTGACGGGCCCCCGGGGAGCCGTTAGATTGAGGCAATAGTTGCAATCACTTTGGCCGTCGCTTGCGGTGCGAGCGGCGGGGGTAACGGTCACGAAGGGCAACCGCCCAAGTCCTTGTCAAGCGTTCGACCGAGAGCACGAGGCACGAGATGCAAGTACACGAGGGCATGAGTCGAACCGTCCTGACTGTCGGCCCGGGACATTCGCTGCAGGCTGTCGCCAGGCTGATGTCCGAGCGCCAGGTCGGCGCCGCGGTGGTGATGGATCCGGATGGCCACGGCCCCGGCATCATCACCGAGCGCGACATCCTCGTTGCGATCGGCGCGGGTCAGAGCCCGAACGAGGAGACGGTTGCCGATCACCTGACGCGCGACGTCGTATACGCCAGCCCCGAGTGGTCTCTCGAGGAGGCCGCGGCGGCGATGGTGCAAGGAGGTTTCCGCCACCTGATCGTCCTCGAGGGTGGAGAGACGGTCGGGATCCTCTCGGTCCGCGACATCGTTCGCTGCTGGACCGAGGACGGAGCGATCTGTCCGGTGCCAGCCCGGGTAGCCGTGGGGTGAGAGGGTGGTGCGCCCGCCGGGGGGCGGGCGCACACTCGCCACAGCGGCCGGGCGCGGTTGAGGGACCGCGCCCGGCGCTCCACGGGTAGACCACCGGGCGCGCTGGTGGCCCGAGGCGCTCCTCGACCTATCGCGCACCAACCCCGCGACGGGCGACAGGGCCCCCGCGGCGCCGCCCTCGAAGCAAAAAGCAGGTGCCCGACTAGCGTTCTTGCGCGTCGAGCGGCAGCTGGTCGATGTCGTGCCGCGTGTCTTTGATCCAGCGCACGATGCAGCCGAGCGTCAGGATCGCGCCGATCACCGTCAACTCGATGAACGTGGTGAGGCCGACGAGCACGAGCGTGATGCCCAGCGCGGTGAGCAGCGGCAGGATCGAGGGGCCGGGGAGGTGGATCTCCTCGCCGACGGGCGGTGCATCGGGTTCGAGTGGGCTCACGAGACGTACACCGCTGCGACCACGAACGTGATCCCGAACATGAAGAAGCAGATCGCGCCGACGATCAGGCCGGTGCGGATGTTCTTGCGCGCGAGTCGTCGGGTCATCATGGGCGGCTCAGAGGATATAGGGCGCCGCCTGGCGGCGGCGGGGAAACGGCGCGCTCCATGCGCCGTATTGGGGCGCCGCCTGGCGGCGGCGGGGAAACGGCGCGCTCCATGCGCCGTTTCATAGATGGACGTCGGCGACCATCGCGCAGAACAGCAGCG
>DASWSH010000151.1:0-13623 GCA_036402735.1 Solirubrobacteraceae bacterium
CGCCCGCCACGTTCGACGGCAGCGAACACCGTTGCTCTACTACGTTCGCGGAGTTTCATCGCCTTGGAGCGTGCGTCGGGGTCCGTGGCCGTGGAGTGTTTGACGCGGGGTCGTCCGTCTACGGAGGTCTCGTCTACCTCGACTTCCCCGCCGAGCGGCGTGTCGTCGTCGGCCATGAGCTTGTTGCGGATCAGGTTGAACATCCGCCACGCGGTCTTGTAGGTCACGCCAAGCTCGCGCTCAAGCTGCTTGGCGGACACTCCGCAGCGAGTGCTCGTCATCAGGTGGATGGCGAAGAACCACAGTTGCAGCGAGGTCGAGGACTTGTGGAAGATGGTCCCGGCGAGCGGGTGCAGATGGTGCCCGCAGGAGTCGCAGTCCCACGCGGGCCGTTCGCGGACCTTGTGGAACTTGCGCTCACGGTCGCACTTCGGGCAATGCGCGTGCGTCCCGTTCTCGGAGTAGCGGTTGCGCCAGAGCCAGTCCAGGCACGCGGCGTCGTCAGGAAACTCGCGCATGAACTCCATGAGCGAGTACTGCGACTCCGAGTAGTCGGCGCGGACGGGTTCGTTGCGGTTGACGGGAGGCATCGTTCAGCGCGCACCTGGGACCCGAAACGTTTGCGTGAGGATCGAGCGAGCCGCACCGCACGATTGGCAGATTTCGAGGCCGCGCGGAACCTCGAAATCGGGGTCGCCAGACAAGCGCCGCAGCCGTGCGATTTCGGCGGTCTCCTGCTCGGGTGTCGCGTCGGCCCAATTGGTCGAGCCGCATCGGCCGCATGGCTTCTCGTGAATCTCCATAGGGAGAGACTAGACGAAAATCTACCCCCTGTCAAGGGATATATGTGACATCGCGCACACAAGTGGACACCAAGCCGCAGTATCGGGTATCTGGTTTACACAAACCGCGTTTCTGTCAGCTACTCTTCGAGATTCCCCCGTGCGAGCGATCACGGGCGGCACGACACCCTCGGCGCCACCGCGCCGCGACCCAAAGGAGACACATCCAGATGTCAGCGCCAGCGTCCGCAGCGGCTTCCGCCGAGATGCCCGAGACGGCAGAGGCCGCCGTCGAGGCGGTCGCGGGTGAGGCCTCGCAGTCGACCTTCTCGCTGGAGCTGACCCAGGATCAGAAGGACATCCGCGACTGGGTCCACGGCTTCGCCGCCGACGTGATGCGCCCGGCGGCGGCCGAGTGGGACGAGAAGGAGTCGACTCCGTGGCCGATCATCCAGGAGGCCGCGAAGATCGGCCTGTACGGGTTCGAAGGGATCGCGCAGTTCTTCGCCGACCCGAGCGGCCTGGGCCTGCCACTCGTCAACGAGGAGCTGTTCTGGGGCGACGCCGGCATCGGCATGTCGATCATGGGCACCACGCTGGCCGTCGCCGCGATCTTCGGCCAGGGCAGCGGCGAGCAGATCGGCGAGTGGATCCCGCGCTGCTACGGCACCGCCGAGGATGTGAAGGTCGCCGCCTTCTGCGCATCCGAGCCCAATGCCGGCTCGGACGTCTCCGGACTGCGCACCACCGCGAAGTTCGACGATGCAGCCGGGGAGTGGATCCTCAACGGCCAGAAGGCGTGGGCCACGAACGGCGGCATCAGCGACGTGCACGTGGTGATCGCTTCGGTCGACCGCGAGCTCGGCTCGAAAGGACACGCGGCGTTCGTGGTGCCGATGTCCGAAGCGAAGGGCATCTCGCAGGGTGCGAAGGTCTCCAAGCACGGCCTGCGCGCCTCGCACACGGCCGACGTGTACCTCGACGACTGCCGCGTGCCCGCGAACTACGTGCTGGGCGGCAAGGACAAGCTCGACGAACGTCTGGCGCGTGTGCGCGAGGGCAAGAAAGCGAAGTCGCAGGCCGCGATGCAGACCTTCGAGGCCTCGCGCCCGACGGTCGGCGCGCAGGCAATCGGGATCGCGCGCGCCGCCTACGAGTACGCGCTCGAGTACGCCAAGGAGCGTGAGCAGTTCGGGCGCAAGATCATCGACAACCAGGCGATCGCGTTCACGCTGGCACGGATGAAGCTGGAGATCGACGCCGCGCGCCTGCTCGTCTGGCGCGCCTCCTGGATGGGCCGCAACCAGATCCCGTTCGAGAACGCCGAGGGCTCGATGAGCAAGCTCAAGGCCGGCGAGGTGGCCGTGTGGGTGACCGAGCGAGCGATCCAGATCCTCGGCGGCAACGGTTACACGCGCGAGTACCCCGTCGAGCGCTGGCATCGCGACGCGAAGATCTACGACATCTTCGAGGGCACGGCCGAGATCCAGCAGGTCGTGATCTCGCGAGCGATCAGCGGCATGCCCGGCCTGTTCGGCTCGAGCGCCCCCCGCTAGCCGACCGGAGGGTCTCTACCAGGCCTGGCCGGTCCCGCAGTGCGGGCAGCTGACCGTGGTGGAGACGGCCGCGCTGAACAGGCAGCCGCACGCGCACGTGTAGACGGCCCGGTCGAGCGGACCGCCGGCGCGCCGCACCTTCTCGACCTCGGGATCGCAGCCGCCGCGGGGGACCCCCGGCGTGGCCGGGAGCTCCAGCGCCGCGGCGCGTTCTGCGCTCAGCGTCTCAGCCGGCGCAGCGCTGCTCGCGCCGATGCGGCGACCCGAGCGGCGAGGACCGGCACCGGCTCCGGAGCGGGCGCGGCGCTCGCCGCGGCGTCGCCGTGCGCGTTTTGACTTCTCGCGTGCGGTGCTGAGCAGCTTCGGTCTCATCGGTCTCACTACCAAAGACAACATCGGCACCAAAAGGTTTCGCCATGCGACCTTTGTTTCCTGTCAGCGATTGGACGAGACCTCGCCGGAACGCCTGCCGGGTGGGCCTTGGGCAGGCGTCTGAAATACTGGAGGAGATGAATCCCGCGCGAAAGCGAATGGTGCGCCTGGTCGCGGCACTGAGCGCGGCGGTGGTGCTCGCAAGCGCTCTGATCTACACGAGCTTCAGCGCCGCCAGCCCCGCGCTGACGCCTTCGCAGCTGCTGCACCAGGCGCAGCCCGGCCGCAGCTACGTGTTGACGGGGACGGTCGCGGCCGGCAGCGTGCGCCGCAACGGCGGCGAGCTCGACTTCAGCGTCAAGGACCGTGCCGGCAGCACCAAGATCCCGCTGGCCTACAGCGGCACCGTGCCGGACCCGTTCCGCGAAGGGCGCGAGGTGGTCGTGACGGTCGAGCGCCAGGGCGGACGGTTCGTCGGCGAACGCAACTCGCTGATCACGAAGTGCCCTTCGAAGTACAAGACGGCTCCTCCCGCCGAGAAGCAGAACCTCTGAGCCGCTGATGGCCGGACTGGGCTTCGCCTGCCTGCTGCTCGCGCTCTTCGTGTGCGCGTACGGCATCGGCGCCTCCCTGTACGGCGTGCGTGCCGGGCGCCCCGAGTTCGTCGAGTCCGGGCGCCGCTCGATCTATGCGCTCGCGGTCGTGCTGACGGTCGCCTTCGCCGTGCTCGAGGCTGCCTTCCTGCGCAACGACTTCGTGTTCAACACGGTCGCGGAAACCTCCAGCCGCACCACGCCCGCCTTCTACCGCGCGGCCGCCGTGTGGTCCTCCCAGCAAGGCTCGCTGCTGCTGTGGGCGTGGCTGCTGTCGATGTGGTCGAGCCTCGCGCTGTTCCTGACGCGCAGGCGCATGCGCGATGTCGCGGCCTACGCGACCGCGATCCTGCTCGGCTTCGGCGGCTTCTTCATCGCGCTGATGATCTTCTACGCGAACCCGTTCGCGACGACGCGACCGACGCCCGTGGAAGGCGCCGGGCTGGACCCGCTGCTGCGCTTCCCCACGATGATGATCCACCCCCCGATGCTGTACTCGGGGTACACGCTCTGCACGATCCCGCTGGCATTCGGCGCGGCCGCGCTGCTCGCACGGCGCGTCGACGCCGACTGGATCAGGGTGATCCGCCGCTTCGCGTTCGCGGCGTGGCTGTTCCTGGGCATCGGCATCCTGCTCGGCGCGCGCTGGTCCTACGCGGAGCTCGGCTGGGGCGGGTACTGGGGCTGGGACGCAGTCGAGAACGCGTCGCTGATGCCGTGGCTGACCGCCACCGCGTTCCTGCACTCGCTGATGCTCCAGGAGAAACGCGGGATGTTGAAGGTCTGGAACATCTCGCTGGTGCTGGCGACGGGCACGCTCGCGATCATGGGCACCTTCCTGGTGCGAAGCGGCGTGCTGAACTCGATCCATGCGTTCGGCGGTGCGACGCTCGGTGTGCCGTTCGTGGTCCTGATCGGCGCCCTGATCGGCGGCTCGATCTACCTGGTCGTCTCGCGCCGCGAGATGCTGCGCTCCGAGCACCGGCTCGACGCGCTGCTCTCGCGCGAATCGATCTTCCTCGCCAACAACGTCGTGCTGGTGGGGCTGTGCTTCGTGATCTTCTGGGGCACCTACTTCCCGCTCATCTCCGCTGCGCTGACCGGTCAGGAAGCGTCCGTCGGGCCCCCGTGGTTCGACCGTTACACGGTGCCGCTCACGCTCGTGCTCGTGCTGCTGAGCGGCATCGGCCCGGTGATCGCGTGGCGGCGCGCCAGCTGGGCGAACGCGCGGCGCAACCTGCTGGCGCCGGCGCTCGCCGCGCTGACCGCGCTGATCGTGCTGCTGCTCGCGGGCATCGACCGCAAGCCCTACGCGCTCGTGCTGTTCTGCGCGGCCGCGTTCGTGTTCGCGAGCGTCGGCCAGGAGTTCCTGCGCGGCATGCGCGCACGGCGGGCGATGTCGGGCGAGCGCGCACCGTCGGCGCTGCTGTCGCTGGTGCGGCGCAACCGCCGCCGCTACGGCGGCTATGTCGTGCACGTCGGCATGGCGGTGCTGTTCATAGGCGTCGCCGCCTCCTCGTCCTTCCAGCACGCCAGCGAGCTGTCGCTGTCGCCGGGCCAGTCGACGCGCGTGGGCGCGTACACCGTCCGCTACGTCCATCCGACCGCAACGGTCACGCCGCGTGAAGACCGCGCGCACACCGGCTCGACGCTCGCGCTCGGCGCCGTGCTCGAGGTCAGGAAGAGCGGCCGTCACGTCGCCACGCTGAAGCCGAGCGAGGGCTTCTACGCATCCAGCGAACCCTCGCAGGGGAGTGTGGGCAGCCTGATCGGCGGTCAGCCGGTCAGCCACATCAGCATGGACGGCGGCGTCACGCGCGACGTGTGGAGCGCGATCCAGCCGAACATCGAAACGCCCGCGCTGAAGCGCATCGTCACCGCCGGCGACAAGACGCTCGGCCCCGAAGAGGCGCCGGTCGCGCTCCTCTACCTCGCGCGCGCCTACCTGAAGCAGCCGCCACCGGCGCAGTTCCATCTGATCGTCTCACCGCTGGTGATGTGGATCTGGATCGGCGGCCTGATCGTGCTCGGCGGCGGCCTGATCGCAGCCTGGCCGGCGCCGAGCCGCATCCGTGCTCGCGTTGCCGCGCGCTCGCGCGCACGGGCCGTGCGCGGGCTGGCGCGCGCCTGAAGCGAAGGGGGAGCGGAGCTTGGCGGTCATCGTGGCGATCTCGACGCTCGCACTGGCGGCGCTCGTCGTGTTCCTCGTGAGCGCGCCGGTGCGCCGTGCAGCTGCGGGCAGCCGCGCGCAGACCGTCGCCGAGCGGCCCGGCGCGGACCTGGACGCTGCGCGCGAGGCCAAGTACAGGGAGATCCGCGATGCGGAGCTCGACTACCGCACCGGCAAGCTCTCCGAGCAGGACTACCGAGCGATCGACGCCGAGCTGCGCGCGCAGGCGCTGGAGCTGCTGGACGAGGCCGAGCGGCGCGAGCAGCGGCCGTTGCCCGGGCGCTAGGCCCAGGGCCGCTTCAGCAGGAGAACGGCGTTGAGGAAGAACAGGACGGCGAAGAACACCGTCCAGCGATTGAGGTTGCGCTCGACCATCGAGCCGCCGCCGAGCGGCCCTGTGCCGCTGCCGACGCCGAAGGCGCCGGACAATCCGGAATCCTTACCGGAGTGCATCAGCACCAGGAAGATCACGATCACCGCGAGGATGACCTGGAGGACCGAGTCGAGCGTTTCCACGCGCCAGAGCGTAGCGGACGCGGCCGCCCCGGTGGACGCCTGCAAAGCGCGCAGGAGTGCGCCGCGGAGGATCGAACCAGCACCTCTGGCCGCGTTTTCACGGATACTGCAGGCCCAACCGACACGAATCGCCTTGCCAGACGATTACGAATCCTTTACGGATTCCTGGTTCGCTGCCGATATGAATTCGGGCGGGCGTATCCGGGGATCGTGGATCTGATGCGCCGGCCACACACATGGGACGACCCAACGATGAACCACATCCGCGCGTGAACTCCTCCGCCGTCGCTCGCCGCAGGGCGGTCCGCGCTGTTGTCTCGGCTCTCGCCGGGGGCGGCTTGACCGCTGCCGCGTTCGCTGCACCGATCAGCGGAGACGCCCTCGGCGCCTCGATGGCCGGCGTGCCGGTGGTCCCGGAAGGCTCCACCGGCCCGGTCGCGGGCGCAGGCGCAGGCGCCGAAACCGGGGCCGCAGCTCCCACACCGGCGCCCACCCCGGCCACAACCACGCCGACGACCACGCCGACGACGACGACGCCCGTCCCGACCACGACCGCGCCCGGCACGCAGCCGCCGGCCGAAGCCCCCCAGGTGGTCCTGCAGCGCCGCCAGAAAACCACAGCGGGTGCGAAGCGCGGCGGCAAGAGCACCGCGAGGAGCGGCGAAGCCGGCAACAAGGCTGCGATCAACAGCGCCAACAACAACGTCGCCGGCTCGCCGCAGTCGATCGCGCAGTCAGCCGCGCTCGCCGCCGTGCTGGCGTCTTCGCAGGCATCCGTGCAGGCGCTCTCGTTCTACCGCGTGCCGCTCTTCCTGCTGCCGATCTACAAGGCCGCCGCTGTCCAGTACGGCATCCCCTGGCAGATCCTCGCGGGCATCAACGAAATCGAGACCGACTTCGGCAACGACCAGTCCGTTTCCAGCGCGGGAGCGGTGGGCTGGATGCAGTTCATGCCCGCCACCTGGATGCAGTACGGCGTCGACGCGCTGGAAGCGGGCTACGCCGACCCGTACAACCCGGTCGACGCGATCTTCGCGGCCGCACGCTACCTGCGCGCGGCGGGTGCGCAGCAGAACATGCGCGGCGCGATCCTCGCCTACAACCACTCCGAAGAATATGTGAACTCCGTGATCCTGCGGGCGAAGCTGATCTCCACGTATCCGAAGCCGGTGATCGCCAGCCTGACCGGGCTCGTCGACGGCCGCCTGCCCGTCACCGGCAAGCTGCTCAGCTGGGGCGCGCTGCCGCCGGCGCCGCTGCCGAGCGCCTCCGCGACGGCCGGCACCGCGGCCGCGGCTGCCGCCAAGAGCGCGGCTGCCGCCAAGCCGGGCTCGACCGCCGCGCCGACTCCGGCCGGCGCAGTCGCTGCCTCGGGCAGGCACGCCGCCGAGAGCCCTTCGCCGCAGCTGATCGCGCTGACGAGCGCCGCCAACGCGAACGTGGTGGCCGTGCAGGACGGCCGCGTCACGCAGATCGGCACCTCACCCAAGCTCGGCCACTTCATCGTGCTGCGCGACGTGTACGGCGACGAGTTCACCTACGCGGGCCTCGGCAGCCTCGCGCCCAGCTATGCGGTCGCAAAGCCCGGCGCGGCGAAGCGTCCGTCGCCGGCCGTGCAGGTGGCCAGCTCCCACGATCCGGCGCCCTCGCAGGCCGCCACCGCCGGCACGCAGGCGCCCGTGACGCTGCAGGTCAAGACGCCCGCGCCGCAGGACAAGTCCGCGCATGGCGGCTCGACCTCGGTCGACGCGCCTGCCGACGGAGCGGTGCCGGCCGGCATGGGCCACCCGCGCCTGCTCGCCAATCCCGGCAATCCCGACGCGCGAGCCGCCGCCACGGTGGTCGCGACGCGCAGGGCCCGCCGCGAAAGCGCCGCACGGAAGCTGCCGCTGCGCAAGGGCTCGGTCGTGACCAGCGGCACCGTGCTCGGCACGGTCGCGACACCGCACGGCGCAAGCGCCGGGCACCTGCGCTTCGCGCTGCGCCCGGCCGGCGACAGCGGCTACGTCGATCCCGGCCCGATCCTCGCCAACTGGGGACAGCTGCAGAAGGCGCTGCACCCGCCGGGTGCGGCCGCCAAGAACCCCCTGCTCGGTGCGACTGCCGGCGACGTGTTCCTGCTTTCCAAGCCCGAACTGCAGCGCACGGTCCTCTCGGACCCGGCGATCACGATCTACCAGTGCGGCCGGCAGGACATCGCCGCCGGCAAGATCGACCAGCGCGTGCTCGCGGTGCTCGCCTTCCTCTCACGCAGCGGCCTGCAGCCGACAGTCACCGCGCTGCGCTGCGGCCAGAGCCAGATCAGCGCGGCGGGCGGGCCCTCCGACTCCTCGCGCGGGGACGCCGTCGAGATCTCGGCGATCAACGGCATGCCGCTCGCCCGCCACCAGGGTCCCGGAACGATCACCGATCTCACGATCCGCGCGCTGCTGACGCTGCCCTCGCAGTTCGTGCCGCACGAGATCCTCAGCCTCATGCACTACCCGGGTACGAGCAGCACGCGCGCGGTGCGCTCGTTCTGGAACCGCATGCGCATCGGCTTCGAAGCCAAGCAGCCCGCGGCGCCCGGTCCCGCCACCCCCGGCTCGGCGGCGCACTCCGCGACCAAGGGCAAGACCGCGCCGGTGCCGGTCGTGACGACCAGCGCGCTCACGCCCGAGCAGTGGTCGCAGCTCGTCACGCGCATCGCCGGACTGGCCACGCCGAAGGTGCAGGCCAAGCCGAGCTCCGCGGCGATACCGGACCCGAAGAAGCCCGGCAAGTAGCCCGTCGGGAGCGCGCCGGGCCCCGCGGCGGCGGCCGTGCGGTCTGCGATGATCGCGGCACATGTCGTCCTTCGGCGGGATCGACCTCGGCGGCACGAAGATCCAGGCGGCGGTCGTGGGCGACGGCCACCGCGTGCTCGGCCAGGCGCGATGTCCCACGCCGACGATCGGCGGTCCGCAGGACGTGGCCGAGGAGATGGAGCGCGCGATGCGTGAAGCGGCCGCCGACGCAGGCGTCGAAGTCGGCTCGCTCGCCGGCATCGGCGTCGGCTCTCCCGGCACGGTCGAAGGCGATCAGGTCACCGGCGCGCGCAACCTGCCCGGCTGGGAAGGCAGCTTTCCGCTCGCCAAGCAGCTGAGCGACGCGCTGAGCGTGCCCGTCAGGCTCGGCAACGACGTCGCTCTCGCCAGCCGCGCCGAGGCCGAGCTCGGCGCGGGCAGGCCGTTCCGGTCGATGCTCGGCGTGTTCTGGGGCACGGGCGTCGGCGGCGGCGTGATCCTCGACGGAAAGCTGTGGAAGGGCCGCGGCGCCGCCGGTGAGTTCGGACACATGGTCGTCGAGCTGGACGGCGCGCGCTGCACGTGCGGGCGGCGCGGCTGCGTCGAGGCGTATGCGGGCCGCGCGGCGATGGAAATCCATGTCCGCAAGAGGGTCGACAAGGGCGAGACGACAGATCTGTTCAAGCTCGCCAAGCAGCACGGCCGGCCGCGGCTGACCAGCGGCATCTGGGCGCGGGCGCTCGAGCAGGGCGACGAGCTGGCCGAGCACATGGTCGAGCGCGCGCTGCGCGCGCTCGGCGCGGGCGTCGCCTCGGCGATCAACCTGCTCGACGTGGAGGCGGTGATCATCGGCGGCGGCCTCGGCGTGCGCCTCGGCGAGCCCTACGCGCAGCGCATCGCCGAGCAGATGCAGCCGCATCTCTTCCACGACTCGAACCCGCCGCGCGTGCTCGTCGCAGCGCTCGGCGACCTCGGCGGCGCGATCGGCGCGTCGCTGCTCGTCGCCGAGGACGGCGCCCCGGCTTCGGGCGCTAGAGCCCGCCCAGCGTCACAACCACCAGCGCCGCGGAGAGCAGCGAAAGCACCACCACGGTGATGCCGGTGGCTGCGTCGAGCAGCCCGCGGCTGCGCCGCTCGCCCATCACGCGCCGCGAGCGCGACAGCCGCCAAACGAAGAACAGGTTGATCGGCAGCAGCACGCCGTTGACGACCTGCACGCCGATCAGCAGCGAGATCACCGGCACGCCGGGTATCACGGCGACGACCGCCGAGACCGCGATCATCGCGGTGATGATGCCGACGAACACCGGCGCCTCCGAGCGCCGGCGTCCGAGGCCCTTCTCGTAGCCGAGCGACTCGGAGACGACGTAGGAGGTGGCGATCGGCAGGATCGCCGCTGCCAGCAGGCTCGCGCCGAGTAGCCCGATGCCGAACAGCGCCTCCGCGAACTGCCCCGCGAACGGGCTCAGCGCGCGCGCCGCGTCGGCCGCGCCGGTGATTTCGCGGATGCCGTGCGTGTACAGGGTGGCGCCGGTCGCGATCAGGATGAAGGCCGAGATGACGCAGGCGAACACCGCACCGGAGACCGCCTCGCGTTCCTCGCGCTTGAGGTCCTCCTCGCGCACGCCGCGCTCGACCACCGCCGACTGCAGGTACAGCTGCATGTAGGGCGTGATCGTCGTGCCGACCGTCGCGATCAGCAGGATCAGATAGGTGGAGTTGCCGTGCAGATGAGGCACCAGCGTGTCGTGCGCGACCTTCCCCCAATGCGGGTGAGCGAGGATCGCAGCGATCGGATAGGCGAAGAACGGGATCGTGAACCAGATGAAGATGCGCTCGGCGGTGCGGTAGGAGCCGCGCACGATCACCAGCCAGATCGCGACCGCTGCGAGGGGCACCGTGATCTGTCGCGGAACGCCGGCGAGTTCGAGCGCGGCGCCGGCGCCGACGAAGTCCGAGATGCAGATGCCGAGGCTGGCGATCACGACCGCGCTGGTCGCGAACACGGACCAGCGGATGCCGTACTCCTCGCGCACCAGCTCGGACAGGCCCTTGCCGGTGACGACTCCCATGCGCGCCGCCAGCCGTTGCACGATCGCCAGCGAGATCGTGATCAGCACGATCGTCCACAGCAGCCCGTAGCCGTATTTGGCGCCCGCCTGCGAATAGGTGGCGACGCCGCCTGCGTCGTTGCCGGCGTTGGCGGCGATCAGGCCCGGGCCGAGCAGCCCGAACAGCGCGAAGATGCGGGCGCGTCTAGGGTTGAGACGGGCAGGCAGACGCGGTCGGCCACGACTGGCCGACCGGACCCGGCGCATGACGGACGGTACTCGGACCGCCATCGAACTGTCCGCTCAGAGAAGGCATCGCGGGCAGTCTATTCGCTACCCGCGGTCGATCCCGCGCCGGCGGTTGCAGCTCGCGCGCGTGCCGGCGAGGTTCGGTGCGCCCGGCGCTGCGGCGGCTGTGTCAATCCTCGCCGAGCAGCCCGAAGCGCCGGCGCCAGCCGCGCGGCAGCATCGCCTCGAGCACATCGTCGACGGTGACGACGCCGACCATGCGCTTGCTCTCGTCGACGACAGGGATGGAGGTGAGGTTGTAGTCGGCCATCAGGCGCGCGACCTCGTCGAAGGGGGCGTCGGGCGACAGGCAGGGCGCCTCGTGCTTGATCTCGGAGTCCAGGCGCCGCCCCGGCTCGGCGCGCAGCAGCGAGGTGACGGGCACGCTGCCCTCCAGCGGCCCGCCCGCCGAGCCGACGAACACGGTCGTCAGCAGCTCGGGCGCGATCTCGCTGGTGCGCACGGCCTGCAGCGCGTCGGCCGCCGAGGTGCGTCCCGCCAGCAGCACGAACTCGGGGCTCATCAGGCCGCCGGCCTCGGCCGGGTCGTAGCCGAGCAGCGCGCGCACCTTCACGCGGTGACTGACGGGCAGCAGCGCGAGCAGCTGCTCGCGACGCTCCTCGTCGAGCTCTCCGATCACGTCGGCGGCGTCGTCGGGGGCCATGCGCGAGAGGATCTCGGCGACTTGGGCGTCGGGACGGTCCTCGAGGAACTCGCGCTGGTGCTGGTCGTCGAGCTCCTCGAACACGTCCGCCTCGAGCTCGCGGTCGTCCTCGCCGACGGCTTGGATGATCTCCTCGCCCTCGCGCCGCGAGGCGGCCTCGACGAGGTCGGCGATCTGCGCGGGGTGCAGCTTGGCGAGCTTCGGGTGCGGGACGCGCAGCCGCACCGTCGGCACGTGGCCCACGAACGGCTCGACGCCCGCCCAGTCGAGGAACTCGCCGGTCGCGATGTGCGAGCCGAGCGACTTCGGCAGCAGCCTGCGCAGGCCGCCGCGGGGGCCGGTGTCGACGCCTACCACGCGCCAGGAGCCCGCCCCCAGTGCCAGCTCGATCTCGTTCGCGCGCACCAGCCGTGCGCCCTCGACGTTGATCAGCTGGCGGTCCAGCAGGTCGCGTCCCAGCAGCACCTCCTCGGGGCGGCGCTGGAAGGGACGCAGGTCGAGCTGCGCCTTGCGCAGGACCACGCCCTCCGGGCCGATCTCCGAGACGCGGTCCATGCCGAGGAACGACGTGCGGCCCGCGACCGTGACGAGGATGCCGGTGATCGGCGGATAGCCGATGCCGCCGAGGCGCACGATCAGGTCCTTGACCTTGCCGAGCCGCTCGCCGTCGGCGTCCAGCAGCGGGCTGCCGATCAAGGACGACAGGTGCAGGATCGGAGGCGCCGGTGTGGCGGGCGCGTTCACGACTCCATCCTATGGTGCGGGGGCGCCGTCTCCGGCGGTCTATGGTCCGGAGCATGCTGCCGTTCTGGGTCTCGATCGCGACGCTGTCGCTCGTGCAGGGCGCGATCGTGGCACTGCCCGGCGCCCCGGCGCGAACGCCGCTGACGCGCATGCGCCGCCGCGCCTGGGCGGCCGTGCTGCCGCTGTCGATCGTCGGCTTCGTGGCGGTCGCGCGTGCGGCCGAACAAGCCAGCGCAGACGGTCTCACGTACCTCGCGCTGGTGGCCGTGCCGCCGCTCGCCGCGCTCGCGCTCGGTTGGCTGGCACGCGGGTCGCGTCCGCGCTGGGCGCTGCTGGCGCTGCCGCTGTTCGCGCTTGCGTGGGCCGATCGCGGCGGCCTCGCGGGGGAGGCCGCGGCACTGGCGCTGACGGCGCTCAGCTGCGTGGCGCTCGGCTGGCTGCTCGCGGCGATCACGCCCGGCTCCTGGTTGGCCGCGGGGATCATCGCGATGGCGCTCGCCGATACGGCGCTGGTCGTATCGGACCTGCTGCAGAAGCCGAACGACGCGCTCAACGCGGCCCGCCCCGCAGCGGGGCTGCCGCGACTGCAGGCGGCGGTGTTCGGCTCGGCCGTGATGGGCTACGGCGATCTGTTCGTCGCCGCGGTGCTGGGCGGCCTGCTGGCCGCGCGCGGCCTGCCGCGCGGCCGCGCGGCCGCGCTCACGGCGGCGCTCGCGCTGTGCTTCGACCTGCTGTTCTTCGCCGTGCGCGAGCTGCCCGCGACCGTGCCGGTGGCGCTGTCGCTGCTCGCGATCCTGCTGCTCAGCCGGAGATCCGGCGCGGCGTGCCGAGCTGCTGCGCTTCGTCAGCCAGCGAGCGCTGCGCGGGCTCGTCTTCCGCCAGACGCGCGAGCTCGGCCTGCGAGGCGATCGCCCGCGCCGTGATCTCGAGCGGTTCGGGCGCATCGAGCTCGCGCTCGGAGCCGGCGCCCGCCTGCTCGATACGCCGCAGCTGCGGCATCACGCGCGTGTCGAAGGAGGCGATCGCCTCGTTGTAGGCCGACACGGCCGAGTCCAGTTGCCGCCCCGTCTTCGCCAGCGGCGCCACGAAGCGGCCGAGGCGCTGGTGCAGCTCGCGCGCGGA
>DASWSH010000152.1:0-2934 GCA_036402735.1 Solirubrobacteraceae bacterium
CGGCATGGTCTTCATCAACCACCCCACCGCCTCCGAGCCGCAGCTGCCGTTCGGCGGCATCAAGCGCTCGGGCTACGGCCGCGAGCTGTCATACATCGGCGCGACGGAATTCGCGAACCGCAAGCTGATCGTGACGATGCCGGCCGACGCGCCGATCAAGGACGCGCTGGGCTGACAGACCGGCTCGGGCGAGCGCACCGTCACACTCGGCCATTGCGCGCGGTCCGGGGACCGGTGCCGGTGCCGGTGCCGCGAGCACGCTCACCGCTCCAGCCCAGCAGCCCCCGCTTCGCGGCCGGAAGCTTGCTCACGACCAGATCGTAGGAGTCCTCGATCATGTCGCGCACGGTCTCATCCGGCAGCGATCCGTCGAGGATCACGGTGTTCCAATGACGCTTGTTGAGGTGATACCCCGCGATCACCGCCGCGTGCGCCGCGCGCAGCGCCTCTGCCAGAGCAGGCTCACACTTCAGGCTGACTCGCAGCGACTCGGCCGAGAGCTGCGAGAGCGCGAACATCTTCCCGCCGACCTTGAAGACCGATGTCTCCGGGCCGAACGGGAAAGTCTGCTCGGATCCGGTGAAGGAGAGGCAGTGATCGCGGAGCTGTGCGGGGTTCAACGAAGCGGGAGCGACGGGACTCGAACCCGCGACCTCTGCCGTGACAGGGCAGCGCTCTAACCTGCTGAGCTACGCCCCCGCGATTGCCCTGGGGACCCGGGGGCCCGCGGGACTCCACAGTATGCCAAGCGTTCGCGCGCGGCCCAGGTGCGGCTGAAACTGGCCAGACAGCCAGGGGTTGCACTAGGCTGTGACCGTGGCGCTGGTCGGACCCGCACCGATGCTCGACGTCAATCCGCTGTCGGTGCTGCTCGACGACCTGCGTGAAGAGCGCGCGGCGGAGGTGCCGTTCCCGCCCGGTGAAACGAGCTTCTCGCTGCGCCGCACTCGACGCTTCGCGGCCGAACCGCTGCCGATCCTGCTCGAGTCCTACGAGCGCTTCGGGCCGGTCTTCACGCTGCGGCTGTTCCACAGCAACGTCGTGTTCATGCTCGGCCCGGCGGCGAACCACTACGTGCTGGTCTCCCACGCCTCCAACTTCGAATGGCGCGAAGGCCACTTCCGTGACCTGATCGGCCTGATGGGCGACGGCCTGCTGACGATCGACGGAGACTTCCACCGGCGCTCGCGGATGATCATGCTGCCGGCCTTCCATCGCGAGAACATCGCCTCCTCGGTCGAGGTGATCGTGGAGGAGGCGGACGCCGCGCTGGAGCAGCTCACACCCGGCCGCAGCTTCGACCTGTACGCGTGGACGCGCCGGCTGGCGATGCGCGTGGCGCTGCGCGCGCTGTTCGGGCTGGACCCAGACGGCAAGCGCGCGCGGGCGATCGATGCGGCGGGCCTGTTCGAGGAGGCGCTCGCCTTCTACGCGAGCGACTACCTGCTGCGGATCTTCCGCGGCCGCCGCTCGCCGTGGGGGCGGATGCAGAGCGCGGCCAGGGAGCTGGACCGGCTGATCTATGCGGAGATCGCCGAGCGGCGGGCGAGCGGCGAGCGCGGCAGCGACATCCTCAGCCTGCTGCTCGACGCCACAGACGACGAGGGCAACCGTCTCAGCGACCGCCAGGTCCGCGACGAGGTGATGACGCTGCTGTTCGCCGGGCACGACACGACCACCTCGACCGTGTCCTTCATGTTCTACGAGCTCGCGCGCCACCCGGCGATCGTGGCGCGGCTCGTAGCCGAGCAGGACGCGATGCTGCCCGATGGCAGGCCGGAGTCATCGCAGCTGTTGTCCGGCGCGCTCCCGGAGCTCGAGATGGTGATCGACGAGACGCTGCGCAAGTACCCGCCCGCCTGGGTCGGCCCGCGGCGCGCGCTGCAGAGCTTCGAGTTCGAAGGCATGCAGGTGCCGGCGCGCGCATTCGTCAACTACTGCTCGTGGGCCTCCCATCACCTGCCCGACGTGTTCGAGGAGCCGGTGGCGTTCCGTCCCGAGCGCTTCACGCCGGAGGGCCGCGCGGCGATGGAGAAGGGTGCCTACGTGCCCTTCGGCGGCGGCTCGCGCACCTGCATCGGCATGCGCTTCGGCCAGCTCGAGGTGCGCACGATCGCCACGCTGCTGCTGTCGCGCTGCTCGCTGCAGCTCGCCGACGGCTTCGAGCTGGCGATCCGCCAGATGCCTACGATCAGTCCCAAGCAGGGCCTGCCGATGACGGTCGCAGCCAGGCCGGCCGCGGCGCGGACAGACCTCAGCGCCGCCGCCTAGCCCAAGCCGGGCCTAGCGCAGCAGCGCGCCCATGCTCAGCCGGTAGCCGCCCGCGCCGTCGCCGCTCGCGCCGACCGCGCTGACGTGCACGTGCGGGTCGGAGAACAGCTTCAACTGCAGGCCGCTCAGCAGTTCGCCGGCGGGCCGCGCGATGAGCCGGCCTTCGAGCGGTCCCGCGATCGCGTCGATCGCCGCGCCCAGGCCGAACAGCGCGCCGCTCGCCTGCACTTCGATCTGGCCGCCGCCGCTGCGCAGCAGGCGCACGCTCATGCCGGCGGGCAGCGCGGCGCGCACCGCTGCTGCACTCGCGTGCGCTTCGGCGCTGAGCAGCTCGCCGCGCTTGTGCAGCGCCGCATCGTCCAGCTGCAGCGTGCCGATGCGCGCTGCGGCCGCCGTCAGATCCATGCGTGCGACGCCCCGCCCTTCCCACAGCAGCGCAGCGGCCTGCGCGGGCGAGAGCGCCAGCCGCGACGCGCTCACGCGCACCGAGTCGGCGTCGCCCCACAGCAGCTCCACCGCAGGCCAGGCGGAGACGGAGACGTGTTCGACGTGCCCGTAGCGGCCCACGCGCGAGGAGATGCGCGAGGCGGCGATGCGCGGCAGCACGAGCTGCGCGATCGCAAGCACGGCGAGCACGACCACCGCGGCAGCCGCCGCCAGCCG
>DASWSH010000153.1:0-5528 GCA_036402735.1 Solirubrobacteraceae bacterium
CGAGGACACGTTGGCGATGACGCTCGGCGGCCGCGCCGCCGAGGAGCTGACCTTCGGCGAGATCACGACCGGCGCATCCAACGACATCGAGAAGGTCACGCAGACGGCCAAGCAGATGGTGATGCGCTTCGGCATGAGCGACAAGCTCGGCCCGCGCGTGTACGGCCACGACCACGGACAGCCCTTCCTCGGCAGGGAGTTCTCGACCGAGCCGGACTACTCCGACGAGATCGCCCGCGAGATCGACGACGAGGTGCGGCGCATCATCGAAGCTGCCCACCAGCGCGCGCGCAGCATCCTCACCGAGCACGACAGCTCGCTGAAGAAGATCTCCGAGATCCTCGTCAAGCGCGAGACGATCGAGAAGGAGGAGTTCCTCGCACTGCTCGACGGCAAGAGCGAGACCGAGGTGTTCGGCGACGAGGACGCCACCAAGCCGGAGCTGCCCGCGCCCCCGGTGCAGCCAGAGCGCTCAGAGCGCGAAGTGCCACGCACGATCCCGCGCCCCGGCCTCGCCGGCGGCACGGCAGAGATGCGCGGCAGCGAGGGCCCCGACGGCCCGAGCATCGCCTGACAGGCGCCCCGGCGACCCGCTGCAGCGCTCGGCGGCGCCAGACCCAGACCCGCCGGTAGGTTGGTGCGCATGAGCGCGCAGGCCTACCGCCTGATGGGCGTCGTCAACGTCACGCCCGACTCGTTCTCCGACGGCGGCCTGTTCGCCGGGGCGGATGACGCCGTCGCTCATGCGCTGCGGCTGAGCGAGCAGGGAGCCGCGATCCTCGACATCGGCGGCGAGTCGACGCGCCCCGGCGCAGAGCCGGTGAGCGCAGAGCAGGAGATCGCGCGGGTGCAGCCGGTCCTCGCCGGGCTGGTCTCGGCGCGCGTCCCCTCGCAGCTGTCGATCGACACCTCCAAGGCCGCCGTCGCGCAGGTCGCGCTGCGCGAGGGCGCCACGCTCGTCAACGACGTCACCGCCTTCCGGGGCGATGCCGGAATGGCCGGGCTCGTCGCCGACAGCGGCGTGGACTGCTGCCTGATGCACATGCTCGGCGAGCCCCGCACGATGCAGCGCGGGGTGGGGGGGTCCACCTACAGCGACGTCGTCTCCGAGGTCAAGGCGTTTCTCGAGGAGCGCATGCGCTTCGCGACCGGCGAGGGAGTGCAGGAGCGCCAGATCATGCTCGACCCGGGCATCGGCTTCGGCAAGACCGCCGAGCACAACCTGGAGCTGCTGCGCCGCCTCGACGAGCTCGTCGCGCTCGGCCGGCCGCTCGTGATCGGCACCTCGCGCAAGGCCTTCCTCGGCAGGATCGCCGCGGCGGCTGCCGTGGCCGCCGCGTCTGCGGCAGCGGGCGGCACCGGCGCGGCGCCCTCGCCCGATCAGGTCGAGCCGCTGCCGCCCTCGGCGCGGCTGCCCGGCACGATCGCCAGCAACGTGCTCGCGCTCGAGCGTGGAGCCTCGGTGTTCAGGGTCCACGACGTGGCTCCCGTGCGCGATGCGCTGGCAGTGGCTGCTGCTAGTTTGGGCGGGCGATGGACGACGGCGAGGAGCGCGGCGACGAGGGCGACGAGGGCGACGAGCTAGAGGACGACGGCCTCGACGACGATCGCGAGGCGGCCGAGTCGGTCACGATCGAGATCACGGGCCTCTCGCTCTATACCCACCACGGCGTCAGCGAGGCCGAGCGCGAGGTGGGCCAGCGCCTCGTCATCGACCTGCGCCTCGACGTGGGCGAAACAGACGCGACGATCACCGACTCGATCGAGGACACCGTCGACTACGCCGACGTCTGCCAGCTGGTCGCGCTGGTCGCGCAGCAGCGCTCGCACCGCACGCTCGAGCGGCTGTGCAGCACGATCGCCGACAGGCTGCTCGCCGACTACGAGCTCGAGGGCGTGTGGGTGAAGGCGAGCAAGCCGGAGCCTCCGATCGCGCTCAGCGTGGAGGAGGTCTCGGTCGAGGTGTGGCGCGAAGCCGAGGGGTAGGCTGCCTGCATGAACGCCGCACAACGTTTCCGCGCCGCCGTGGAGAGCGATGACGTCGCCGCCGCTGCCCAGCTGTTCGCGGAGGGGATCGTGTTCCACAGCCCCGCCACCTACCACCCGTTCGTCGGCCGCGACACGGTCACGCAGCTGCTGACGATCGTGGCGGACACATTCGAGGACTTCCGCTACACCGACGAGATCGCCGGCGACGGCACGCACGGCCTGATCTTCAGAGCCGCGATCGGCGGGCGCGAGATCGAGGGACTCGACCTGATCCGCGAAGACGACGACGGCATGATCGCGGACTTCACGGTGATGCTGCGGCCGATCTCCGGCCTGGTCCCCTTCGCGCAGGCGATGGGCGAGAAGGTCCAGGCGGCGGGCCTGCAGACCTCTCAGGTGTGAACCGCACCGGGCTGCTCGGCCTCGGCTCGAACGTCGGAGAGCGCCGCGCGCACCTGCAGGCCGCCGTCGACGCGCTGCCGGCGATCGGCGTGGAGGTGCTCGCCGCCTCCTCCACCTACGACACCGACCCGGTCGGCGAGCTGCTCGACCAGCCCAGCTTCCTCAACGCCTGCCTGCGCGTGCGCACGGAACTGGAGCCGCTCGCGCTGCTCGATGCGGTGAAGGCGCTCGAGGCGCGCCTCGGCCGCGAGGCGAACACCGTGCGTCACGGCCCCCGCGCGATCGACATCGACATCCTGCTGCTCGGCGAGTTGCAACTGCGCGAGCCGCGCATGACGCTGCCGCACGAGCAGCTGCTGAGCCGGCGCTTCGTGCTGATCCCGGCGCTGGAGCTCGACTTCGACCTGACCGTGCCCGCAAGCAACCCGGCAGGGGGGACGAGCGTGCGGCTCGCTGACGCGCTCGCACGGCTCGACGTGGCGGAGGGCGTACGCTGGGCAGGGCCACCCCTGGACCTGCCCAGCGCGTGACCCTCGCGAGGGAGGGTCGGGTCCCAGGCCGGACCCTCCCAGTGCGGCTCAGCGCGCTGACGCGACGCTCAGCGCACCACGATCTTTCCGACCATCCCTTCGCCGCCGTGGATCGTGCAGTGGTAGTTGAACGTGCCCTTCCGTGTGAAGTGCAACGTGTAGGAGCCGTGGCCCATCGTGCGCGAGTGCGAGCTGTGGAACGTGACGTTGTGCTGGACGCCGCCGTCCCGCCACTGCCATGTCACGGAGTCGCCGTGGTGGATCGTGAGGTTGCCGGGGTGAAAGCGGATTTCTTTCAGCACCACCGTGTGGCCGGAGGAGGCGCGGGCGCCGTCGAACGCGCCGAACGCGGCCGCCGGGAGCAGCGCAGCCGCGGCGAGCGCGAGTATCGCGGCACGACCCGCTCTGCTGCTGCTGCTCATCATCGGAGGCTCCTTCCGTGTGGGGTGCGGACGCCTGCTCGTCCGTCCCACAAAAGACGCCCCTTCGCGCAGAACCTTCCCGCCGATCCCGCCGGCGGCGCCGATTCGTCCGCGGCGGGAATCTCGCCGGCGGCGCCGATTCGTCCGCGGCGCGGATGTCGCCGGCGGCTGCTCTACGTGGCGATGCCGTGCTCGTTCCAGCTGGCCAGCGCGAGCAGCGTGTTCGCGTCGATGCCGTGCCCGGAGACGATGCACATGTGTCCGTCGCGCTGCCACGTGACGACCGGCGCGCCGAACTCGTGCGTTAGCTGGTAGCGCGTGCCCCGCAGCCAGCGCACGCCGCCGCTGCCGCTGCCGGGCGCCGGTCGACCGGCGACGATCGCGTAGCCGATCTGCCGCCCGGCCGAGTTCGTGTAGAAGACGGTGCGTATCGTGCGGCCGTCGATGCTGTCGATGCGCTGGCCCGTGGCGCGCCAGCCGAAGCGGTGCTCCCAGTACGGGAAGGCCACGCCGTCGACCGCCGCGGCCAGATGCGTGCGATCGACCGCGCTCTCCTCCGGTGCGCGCATGCTCGGTCCGCGCAGCGTCAGCGCCGTCGCTTCGCCCAGCGTGGGCCCGGTCGCGCTCGCGCCGGTGAACGCGAGCACGAGCGCGGCGCAGACCGCCGCGGCCGCAGTGGCCGCCCAGCCGATGCGCCAGCGCCCGGACAGGGCGAGGCCGAGCGCGCGTCCGCGGCCTGCGCGCGACTGATCGACCATCGCCTGTACGCGAGCATGCAGATGCTCCGGCGCAGGCTCGTCGATCGAGCGGATCAGCTCGACCAGCTCAGCCTCGTCAGGGGGTGTGCGGGGGTCCTCAGTCATCGTGGCTCACCACCCGAAGAGACTCCGCCCTCGCCGGCTTCCTTCCCGCGTGTGACGGCCGCCCGGGGCTGTGCGTCTGCGCCGCCCGGGGCGCCGGGAAGGCCGTTCTCGCCCTGCGCCGGCGGCGGCTCGGGGTTCAGGCGCTGAGCGATCTGCTTGCGCCCGCGGAACAGGCGCGTGGTGAGTGTAGCCTCGCGAACGCGCAGCGCGCGCGAGGCTTCGCGGTAGGAGAGGCCGAGCACGTCGACGGCGACCACGGCCATGCGGAAGTCCTCGGGCAGCATCGCGATCGTCGCGTATATCTCCTGCATCTCGGCCGCGCGGTCGGGGCGGCTGGTCGGCCGCGGATCCGCGGCGAGCACGTCCTCGAGCGTGGCCACCGTCATCGGCCGCCGCGATGCCGTGCGCAGGTTGGTCAGGAACGTGTTGCGCAGCACGCGCATCAGGTAGTAGGCATCGTCGTCGCCCTGCAGCACGCGCGGACGCGAGAGCACGCGCGCGAAGGTCTCCTGAACGAGATCCTCGGCGTCCTCGCGGGATCCGCACAGAGCCCACGCTGCGCGGTACAGGCGGTCGACGTGCTTGGGAAGCGACTGCGGATCGAGCGTGCGCATCGTTGGGAGGGAAGCTGTGCGCGCGGACGCGCGCATCTCCCCATCCCGCGACTGTAGCGGCGGGGAAGGATTGCCGCGAGCAGGCGTCCTAGCATTTACGCGGCTCGCCGGGTCGCGTCCGGGGGGCGGTGGCCGGGGCGGGAGCGATGGCGGAGACGATCGAAAGGCGGGGTCACATGAGTTCGACGCTGAGGAAGTGCCTGCTGGCGTGCATCGCCGCGGCGCTGGGCGCCACAACGGTCCTGCTGCCCGCGCTGGCGGGCGCCGAAGCGCCCCCGATCGAACCCGTAGAACAGGGCTCTCCGTATCCGACGTTCTACTGGTCGCGCAGCAGCGAAGAAGTCCCCATCGGCGGCCAGGTCGTGTTCAAGAACCCGTCGACGAGCGTCTTCCACGGCCTCGAATTCGAAGGTGCGGCCAAACCGAGCTGCAGCGGCGCGCCCGCTGGCGCGGGCGCAACGAGCTGGCAGGCGAGCTGCACGTTCAGCGCTCCCGGCAAATACACGTTCTACTGCACCGTCCACCCCTCCACGATGAGGGGCACGATCACGGTTGCGCCGGGCGGCACCACGACCACCACGACGACGACCACCTCCCCCGGCGGCACGACCGGCGGCGGTACCGGCACGAGCCCCTACCCGCCGCCCGGCGCCGGCGCGCCCGCTGGCTCCGTGCCGCTGTTCGTCGGCGGCACGAACGCGGTGAAGC
>DASWSH010000154.1:0-5063 GCA_036402735.1 Solirubrobacteraceae bacterium
TACACCTTCCTACAGGACACCAAGCCCGGCCAGACACACGGCCAGGGCCTGACTGCATTCGGTGCTTCCTGGTTCGCGCTGTCCGGGACGGGCAACCAGATCCACTGAAAGCCCGGCCGCGCACCCGCCGGGCCGCGGCAAGCATCAGCAGCACTCAAGAAGAAGCCGGCCGGCGGCGCGTCTCGACAGGTAATCGCGAGCCGCGCCCCGTGCCGTTACGAACGCTGAAAACACCTTGTGACGAAAGGGAAGAACATGCATGCCTCAACACGGGCCGACGTGCCGCACGAGGAGTCGGAAGTCACCTCTACTCCCGAGAGCGCCGGCGGCGGTATCAGCCGCCGCGGATTTCTCGCCAGCGGTGTGGCTGCGGGCGCCGGCGTCGGACTTGCGCCGTTCGCGCATGTCACCGCCGCTTTCGCCGGCACCCGCGCAGCCGCCAGCAAGCTGAGCGCCGGCGACGCCGCGATCCTCAGGTTCCTCGCGGCGGCGGAGACGCTCGAGGCGGATCTCTGGCAGCAGTACAACGAGCTCGGAGGCATCCAGGACACGGAGGTGCCCGGCGGCAGCGGCAGCCCGCTCTACACGAAGGCTCTCGAGAAGCTCGACGGCGACATGCCGCAGTACATCCACGACAACACCGACGACGAGTTCACGCACTGGTTCTTCATCAACGCGTACCTGAAGTCGAGAGGCGCGGAGCCGGTGGACCTCAACAAATTCCGTGTGCTGCCGAGCAGCGAAGCGACGGGCGCGCAGCAGGTCGGCCGGCTCACCAACCTCATGGAACTGACGGTCGACACGACCTGGTGGACGCGCTACCGCAGCAGCACGATGAATCCTGATCTCGGCGGCACGTTCCCGCAGGCGGTTCCGGGGTTGGCCAAAGGACGGTTCACGGCGATTCCCCGCAGCGACAAGGACCTGCACCCCCACGACCACATCCAGGCGATCGCGAACACCGCCGGCTTTCACTTCGGCACGATCGAGCAGGGCGGCACCAGCCTCTATCCGCAGCTTGCCCAGCGGGTCAGCGATCCGGAGGTGCTGCGCGTGCTGCTCAGCATCGGCCCGACCGAGGCGATGCACCTGCAGACCTGGCACGACAAGGCGGGCAACGCGCCGCCGCTCACGGATCCCACCAACGGCCTAGTATTCCCCAACCTGAATGAAGCGCCCTTCGGTGGCGAGGAATTCCAGACCAACCTGATCATGCCCGAGCCGACGATCTTCCTGAAGAAGTCGCTCCCGGCGGTGTCGATAGTGCGCCCGACGAAGACGCACGGGGCTGCGATGGGGGCGGTGAACGCGCTGACCGAAGACGGCCTCTTCCGGGGCCAGTCGAACGAGTTCTTCGAAGTCATCAAGCAGCTCGCGACCGCCGCCGACGCGGCAGCACGCGAATAGCCGGCCGCAAGTTGAAACGAGTGACGCCCGGTCCGACGCCCACCGGCGCTCGGACCGGGCCCGCCCATCGACGAGACGCCTGGACGGCACTCCCGCGGACCCTCTGGAGAGGGTTCAAGTGGCTCACAAGGCTCGGGTTTCCGCGCAGGTTTCCGATCGTGCAGTTCCCGAACCTTCCTCTGATCGTCGCCTTCCTCGCGGGCGAGGCGGCGTCGTTCCTGCACGGAGAAGCGCACTTCTACGCGCGGTCGGTGAGCTATCTGGGGATGACGATCTGGGCATACGAGGAGTTGGCGACCGGGGTCAACTGGTTCAGACACCTCCTCGGCGCGACCTACGCGGTGATCATGGTGATGCGAGTCGCGCATGCGCTGCAGGCCTGAGCCGCGGCGTCTCCAGGAAGTGTTTCTTCAAGCGCGTCGTTGCGAGCGCTCGAGCCGCGAGATCCGGCTCAACAGCTGCGCGTTCTCGACCCGCAGGCGAGCGGCGTCGCGCCTAGCCGCAGCTGTCTCCTGCGCCATCGCAGGCAAGATCACGCTCAACTGGCGGAGGCGGTCGATCGCTGCGGACTCGCCGGGACCAATCCGGGCGTGGCGAGTTGCGGGCGCAGATGCTCTGGCCATTGTCGGGTCTCCTCGTCAGGAATTGGGCTGATCGGTCGTGGTCCAAGCGGGCGGCGACGCCGGCCAGGGCACCACGAACGTTCGGCGCGAGCGACGCTCGGCGAGGCTCGCGGCGAGCGCTGCGGAGAGCAGCAGCACGGCTGCGACCTCGGCGATCGTGACCAGCGCGACCGGCGTGCGGAAGCCGCCCTCGTGCCATCCGAACAGGCCCTGGCCGTAGCTGACGACGAGGCCGCCGAGCGCAACCGCCGAGATCGCCACGCCGGCGAGCGCCGCGAGATGTCGGGTGCGCCCGTAGCCGAGGCCGACCAGGGCGAGCAGGCACGCAGCGGCGTTCGCGAGGAACAGCGGCCCGACCCAGTTCACTTCATGGAAGATCACGACGTACTGCTGGATGTGCACCGCGGCCTCGCCCGCCAGCATCAGCGCGCCGAGCGCGTACGCCGCGGGCACGGCCGCCGCGAGGGCAGCCGTGCTGATCGACGGGCTTCGGTGCGGGCGCGCAGGCGAATGCTGCATGGGAGTGCTAGTAGCCAAGGCCGCCACCCCCGCCGGTGCTCGAGCTGGAGGGCTGTGCGGAGACCTGGTTTCCAGCCGAGTTCAGCGCGAACCATGCGGCGCCGAATGCGGACACGCCCTGACCGTTGGTTTCGCCCGCTTGCTGATCCTGCGCAAACAGGTAAACGGGGTGGCCGTTGTAGGTGAGCTGCGTCGTCCCTTCGGGGCGCGCGGCCGTGCCGACGAGCGAGGCGTTGACACCGTTACCCAGTGTCGGCTTGCCTTTCACGAGCAGCGGCGGCCATGCGCTGGCGCAGGCACCTGTGCACGCGCTCTTCGTACCCTGGTCCGCCTTGAACAGGTACAGGGTGCGGCCTCGTGAGTCGACGAGGATCTTGCCGATGCCGGTGTTCGAGAAGCCCACGGTCGCGGCCTGACCACTCGCACTCTTCGGAGGCGCTGAGGACGCGGCGGTTGCACCCCCGCCGCCACACCCCGCGGCGATCGCCGCCACCACTGCGAGCCCGCCGGCGCTGAGCGCGCCGATTGATCTTGATCTGTTGCGAGTCATGCTCGCTCCTTTCGTTCGCGGGGCCCGCTTGGGCGCAAGCCCGGTCACTGAATGCTGCCGCTGGACCTCGCCGGTGTCATCGGCCGCGCGAGGACTCTTTTGCCTACGCCGCCTACGGCACGCGCACATCGCCGTACGCCGTGCGCAGTAGAGAAACGGGACCTCAGCTCACCGGCTGGAGCAGGAGAAAGAGTCACCTGGGAGCCGACGACAAACGCACTCGCCGCGTCCAACATTGAAGCAGTGATTGTGAGGCCGGCGGCGTCGCCTGTGGCGAGGGCCGAGGCCCGCTCTTCCCCCGATGCGAAGGAGTGAACATGCGCAAACCGTCCAGACCGATAGCGATGCTCGCCAGTGCGGCAGGGCTGGCGCTCGCGCCGGTCGCGATTGCCGCGTGCGGTGGCGGCGGCGCGACCGCGTCCACGGCGCCGACGAAGACGACCTCGCCATCCCCGACGAGCATCGGGACCGCGAAAACGGCGCAGGGAACGATCCTCGTCGACGCGCAGGGCCGCACCCTCTACCTGTTCACCCACGACTCGGGCACCACGAGCATGTGCAGCGGCCAGTGCACGACCGCGTGGCCGCCGCTCGTGACGAGCGGCGCGGCGACGGCTACGGCGGGTGCCAACGCCGCGCTCGTAGGGACCAGCAAGCGGGCTGATGGAACGACCCAGGTCACCTACAACGGCCACCCGCTCTACCGGTTCGTGAAGGACCAGAACGCCGGTGAAACGAACGGCCAGGGTGTGACGGCGTTCGGCGGCTCCTGGTTCACCGTGACAGTGGCGGGCAAGCAGGCAGGGCCCCAGCCGAGCGCGAAGGCCGCCCCGCGGACGAGCCCGGCCGCTCCCGCGCCGAAAGCCGCAGCGCCTGCACCCAAGCCGGCGCCCGAACCGGCTCCGGCCAAAACCGCGCCCAAGGCTGCGCCCGAACCGGCTCCGGCCCCGCCCGCCGCGGGCGGGATTCCGCAGAACGGCGGCGGTGACGGCGACTCCGACAACAGCGGCGGCCCGAGCGACGGCGACGGGAACGTCTAGCACGATGGGACGGATGCGCGCCGCAATAGGACTCTCCGCTGTCGGCGCCGGCGTGGTGGCGTTGATCATCGCGCTCGCGTCCGCAGGCGGTACGAGCCCGCGGCGCGCGTCCGGACCCTTTGCCTGGCTACGTCCAGCCTCGCCGCCGGCTGATTGGCACGTCGCTCGCACCCCGAACGGCGCGGCGCTTGCATATCCGCCGGGATGGACCGCCATCAGGACGGATCCGGGCACCGCATCGGTGGCGCTTCGCGGCAACGGCGGCCTGATCGACGGCTACCTCAACGTGACTCCCAAGCAGGGCGCCGAGACGCTCGCGAACTGGAGTCGATTCCGTCCCAGAAAAAACCGGGCCGAGGGTGACCGCAACGTGCACCTGCTCGCCACCATCAGCAAAGCGCGCTTCCGCTCCGCCCGGGGCTCATGCGTGATCGACACCTACACCACTGCGCTCACCACCTATCGGGAGATCGCCTGCCTGGTGAGCGGCCCCGGCTCCAGTGACGTCGTGGTCGCCGCGGCTCCGGCAGCACTTTGGCAGCAGCGCTCAGCCGCGCTCGAGCGAGCCGTCTCCAGCTTCCTGGTGTGATGGCGCAGCTAGGCGACGGCGAAGCTTGTGGCAGCGGCGCTGTCGGCAGCGCCCGCGGCACGCCTGGGGTGCACCAGCCCGCTCTCGTAGGCGAGAGTCACGAGCTGAGCGCGGTGATGGGCGCGAAGCTTGGTCATCACCCTGCTGACATGCGTCTTCGCCGTCGCCGGTGTCACGACCAGCCGCTGCGCGATCTCGTCGTTGCTCAGCCCGGCCGCAACGAGAGCCATCACCTCGAGCTCGCGCGCGGTCAGCTCTTCGAGCAGCTCCGGGCTCGCGCGCTGAGGATCGGGCTGCCCGGCGAGCTCGTCGATCACGCGCCGAACGCTGCTCGG
>DASWSH010000155.1:0-38223 GCA_036402735.1 Solirubrobacteraceae bacterium
CGAGCAGCAGATATCGCCGCCCCGCGCCGGACGCATGCGCCGCCGAGGGCGCCGCCGCGAACGGGTCGAACGCGGCCAGCGCAGCGAGCGCCGCCTCGCTCATCCCGCCAGGTCCACGAGCGTCAGCCGCGCCGAGCCCAGGTCTATCGCCTCGCGACCACCGCGTACCTGCGCCGGCACCGCCAGCGCGATCTCAACGATCCCCTCGTGCTCGTCGGACTGCGGCGCGCGGAAACGCACCTCCGCTCCGTCGAGCGCCAGCACCGAGCCACCGTCTCCCGCAGGCTCCACTCCGAGCACCTCGCCCCAGCGCGCCGCCACCTGCTCCGGTTCTGCAACCGCCACGGTGATGCCGCGCAGCTCCCCCGGCGGCCGTGCCGGGCGCTCGTCAATGCGCTCCGTCCAGCGCGGGCCGCCCCAACGCCACGTGCCATATGGCCGGGAGCCGTCCAGCGAGACGATCGCGCCACGCAGATCGGACGGGTGCATGTGAGTGCCGGAGATGTCCGGCAGGTCGATCCGCCACACCGTGCGCACGCCGCTGCGCTGCGCCCGCTCGCGCGCCGCCTCGAGATCCTCGAGGTCGAACAGCACCATGTAGCCGCCGTCCCCGCCGTTGCGCTCGAGCTGGCGCCCCGCAGCCGTGCCGGCGCGTTGCGGCGAGACGATCTCCAGGAAGCAGTCACCGAGCGCGAACACGGCGTTGTGCAGCCCGAACTCGCCGACGCCGGGGTCGCGGAAAGGCTCCTCCAGCCCCAGCGCTGAGCGGATCGTGGCCGCAACCGGCTCCAGCTCGGCGGCGACCAGCACCGCTTGGCGCAGCCTCACTGCGGGCGCTCCACCGGACATGACCGAAGGCTACAGCGAGTGCTCGAACAGGGGCCGCACACGGCCGCATGACAGCGGGACGAGCCAAGCGTCTGTAGACAAAAAGTTGCAGCTATGCCATTATTCGGAATTCACACTGATCGGTATAGATCGGATAATTGGAACAGGAGAGACAGTGTCATCGGGGGAGCACATCCCGGGCCGCAACCATCGCAGGGACGGCCGCCTGACTGCGGAGAACAGGCGGCCGCTCGCGCCGCTCTACAAGCGCCTCCCCCACGGTCCCCATCAGCTCGATCCCAGCGAGGTGGCGCTCAACCAGCGCCTGCGCATCCACGGCGCGATGATCGAGGCGGTCGCGCGCCACGGCTACGAGCGAGCGAACGTCAAGCAGGTGATCACGCTCGCCGGTGTCTCGCGCCGCTCGTTCTACGAGCAGTTCCCGAACAAGCTCGACTGCTTCCTGGCGACCTTCGACGTGCTTGCGGCGCGCGAGCTGCAGCGCGCGCGCAACGCCTACCTCACAGCCGGGGGCGAGCTGGAGGCGCGCCTGCGTGCTGTGATCGACGCGCGCGTCGACAGCGCAGAGGAGGAGCCGAAGGCGATCCGCCTCTGCCAGCTCGACGCGCTGGCCACGGGCGAGGTGGGATTGCTGCGCGTCTGCCGCGCAGCCTCCGTCCACGAGCAGCTGTTCGGCGAGTGCTTCACCAGCGTTCCGCAAGGCACGGCACCGCCGGCGCCGCTGCTGCGCGCGCTGACGGGCGGCATCCAGGGCGTGATCGCCGCCAGTGCCGCCACTGCACAGCGGTCGCGCCCGTCCTCGCCGGAGCCTCTGCTCGAATGGGCGCTGTCGTTCCACGCACCCGCCTGCAGCGGTCTCGACAGCTGGCTCGCCAGGCGGCTGCGCGAGCGCGCCCGAGTGCTGGCGCTGGCCACAGCGAGCCGCGCCCGGCCGGACCGGACCGGCACCGCCGCGGCAGGCGACTCGGACGATCTTCGTCTCGCCGGCCGAGTCGGCGTCACGGCGAGGCGCACCCCGGGGTCCGCACACGAGCGCGTGCAGCCAGAGGTGATCCGTCGCCTGGTACTCGAGGCCACGTTGCGCCTGGGAGCCTGCCACGGCCACCAGGAGCTCAGCTGCCCGCAGATCGCCGATGCCGCGCGGATCCCGGTCGAGGCGCTGCTCTCGCACTTCGCGACACCGGCGGCCTGCACGTCCGCAGCGCACGCGATGGCGGTCACGCAGGTCGAATCGATCCTCGCGGACGCCAGCCTGCGCGGCGCCGGCTGGGCGCTCGCGGTCCGCCCGGTGCTCTCAGCGCTGCTCGAGCATCTGGCCGCTCGCCCGCTGCACGCGCGCGCTCTCGTGCAGAGCAGCTTCTGCCTGGGCGAGCAGACGGCGGCGCCAGGGCTCGAGCTGAACGCGCGGCTTGCGACTCTGCTCAGCCCCGACACAGAGGCTCCAGCGCGCGGCTCGTGCAACCCGCCGCCGCTGGCAGGCGAGGCTGCGGTCTACGCGCTGTGGCACACCGTTCGCTGCCTGCTGGCGACCCGCCGCAGCCAGCTGCTGCCGGCGCTGACCGACCACTTCAGCTTCCTCGTGCTGGCACCCGTGCTCGGGGCCGAACCTGCGCTCGCGCTGCTCCGCGACGGCTGAACGGGAGCTGCAGCTAGCGGCGGCGGCGCGGCCGATGTTCGGCCACGTAGGTCAGCACGATCCCGACGAGCAGCGATACGACGATCACGATGATCAGCGGCGCCTTGCCCGAGCCGACGATCCAGTTGACCTTGACGTCTTTGAGGTTGAGCACCGCGAACAGCGTGATCAGAATCGCCAGCACGATCGCCACGCCCAGCCGGACGATCTCGCGCGAGTTGCGGCGCGACTCGTGCTCTTGCGCAACCGGCGTCGGGGTTTCGGTCTGCTCGCTGGACATCCTCGAGAGATCGTACCCCGCTGAGCGCTCGCGGTGGCGCCGCTCTGCAAGAGCCCGTGCCACCGCCGCCTGCCGCAGGACGCGCAAATACCATTGACCGCGATGCGTCCCGCGTCTCTTCCTCGAGCGGCCACTCCTGCGCTGTGCCTGCTCGCGCTCGGCCTGAGCGCCTGCGGCGGCGGCTCGACCAAAACGGTCACGGCCGCGAGCAGCCCGCAGAGCGCGCCGAGCACGGGCACCACCCAGACGACCACGACGCGAACAACCGCGCCCTCTGCTCCGACGAGCACGGGCACCACGACGACTCGCACCGCGCCCGAGCCGGCCTTCACCGAAGAACACAAGACCACCCAGGCAGAAGGTGCGAGCGCCGCGGCGGCGCTGGTGCGCGCCAGGGGCTTCACGCCGAGCGACACCTCGCAGTACCACTCGAACCAGACCCTTCGCGTGCTGACCGGCACGCGCACCGGCTCGGGCGACGGCTACGGCCAGCAGGCGTTCTTCTTCCTCGACGGCCACTACCTCGGCACCGACACGAAGGAACCGAGCGCGCAGCTCAGAGTCGTCTCGCAGAGCGATACCGAAGTCGGCATCGCCTACCCGCTGTACCGGCACAGCGATCCGCTGTGCTGCCCCGGCGGCGGCACCCGCGTGGTCCATTTCGCGCTCAACAACGGCAAGTTGTCGGCGCTCGACCCGATTCCGCCCGCGAGCTCCGCCACCGGCCTGAGCCGCAACTGATCGCCGCGCGCTGCGCGCCGCGCGGGTACCTCCTATGTTGGAGCTACCGACAACGACGAGAAAGGGGTCACGGATGAGTGACAAGATCGAGGGCAAGGCCGAGGAGCTGCTGAAAGCCAAGAACTTCGCCAACGTGTCCACCCTCAACGCGGACGGCTCGATCCACAGCGCGCCGGTGTGGGTCGACGTCGACGACGGCAAGGTCGTCGTCAACACCGCCGAGGGACGCGTGTGGCCGCGCAACCTCGAGCGCGACCCGCGCGTGACGTTGACCGTGCAGAACATGGAGAACCCCTACGAATACCTCGAGGTCCGCGGGCAGGTGGCGGAACGCACCACCGAGGGCGCCGACGAGCACATCAACCGGCTCGCCAAAAAGTACCTCGGCGTCGACGAGTACCCCTACCGTCAGCCCGGCGAACAGCGCGTGATCATCCGTATCGAGCCGCAGCGCGCGAAAGTGAACGGCGGCTGAAGCCTCAGGAGCGATCTCGGCCGCGCAGCCTGCTCCACAGCGACGGGCGGCGCGGCTGGCGGGCCTGCCACTCCTCGCGCAGCACGATCCGGCCCGCCGCCCGCTCACGCAGGACACATTCGGTGTGCGCGTGTCGGCGACGCCGGCTGTCTCCTTCGGGCACCAGCAGCATGTGCTCGCTCAGGGCGGGCAGCAGATGACCACAGATCGGACAGCGGTAGGTCGATGGCTTGCGGTTGGCCGCGCGGCGCACCGTCCACCACGCAGCCTGGGGAAGAGCCGGCACCGGCCCATTGTCGCGCCGCTGAGGGCCGCGGTCGGCGCGACCGCCGCAGTCGGCCTCGGCGTGGCGCTCGCGCGGCTCGGCAACGACCAGCTGAGCGAGCGCCGGCGGCGCAGGGAACGGCGCCCAGGCGTGCTGCCGGGCGAGCCGCTGACAGAGGCGCTGCGCCGCATGGCGATCGCGCAGGCCGACCTGGCGCTGCGCGAGCTCACAGGGGCGCAGCGCGAGCTGACCGGACCACAGGCCGAGCTGACGGCGACACAGGGAGAGGACCTCGGGCGGGCGCTGCACGAGGCGCGCAAGGCGATCAAGCGGCTGCGGACGGCCGTGCGCCTGCTCGAGCGAGAGCTCGGCAGCGCCCGCGGCGCCTCCGAGCACGAGGCGCTGCGGCGTGCGGCCCGAGGCCTTTCGGGGACGCGCGACGCCGAAGTTCTGCTCGCCACGCTCGACGCGCTGATCAAGCGCCATCCACGCCGCCTCGGCCGCTCGAAGGGGACCACGCGGATGCGACGCCGCCTCGCCGAGCAGTGCGAGGCGGCGCGGCGGCGCCTGGTCGAGGATCCCACCATGCTCGCGGACGCGATCGCCGAGCTGCGCGCGTTTCGCGCGCGCGCGGCGGGCTGGCCACTCGGTGCTCGTGACGGCACCGCCATCGCCGAGTCGGCGCTGCGGCGGATCTACGGCCAGGGTCGCCGGCGGCGATCGCGCGCAGCCAAGGCCGGCTCGCGCAGGCGCACGCGCGCAATGCATCGCTGGCGCAAACGCGTGAAGGACCTGCGCTATGCCGCTGAAATGCTCGAACGCGTCCAGCCACGGGCGCGTGCGCTGGCGACGGTCGCGCGCCGCGCCGACAAGCTCGGCGAACGGCTCGGCGAGGAGCACGACCTGGCTGTGCTCGGCGAATGGGTGCGCGCGAACGGCAAGCACGCAGGCGCGCGCAGGCCTGCGCGCCGTCGTCTGCTGAAAGCGATCGACAGGCGCAGGCGCAGGCTGCGCCTGCGCGCTCTGGACGATGGCGGCCGCCTGTACCGGCGCGGTGCCGGCGACTTCGTCGCGCGCGTGCGGCGCGTCTACGAGCGCGACGAACGACGCGTCAGCTGACGCTGAGCACCGTCAACGTGCGCGTCCCCCGCGGCAGCGGCACAGACGCCTGATCGCCCGGCGCACGGCCCATCAGCGCGACCGCCACCGGCGATTCCGCGGAAAGCAGCCCCTCCCGAGGCGATGCGTCGTGCGAGCTCACGATCCGCCAGGTCTGCTCGACGCCGTGCTGGTCGCGCACGAGAACGGTGGAGCCGAAGCCGACGACGCCGGCGTCGGCGGTCTGATCCTCCTCGACCACGACCGCGTCGGCGATCTTCACTCGCAGGCGCGCGATCCGCGTCTCCAGATGCGCCTGGTCGTTCTTCGCGTCGTGGTACTCGGAGTTCTCCTTCAGATCGCCCCACTCGCGCGCGGTCTTGATGCGCCCGGCGATCTCGCGGCGCCCATCGCCCTCGAGCGCCGCCAGCTCGGCCTTCAGGCTCTCCAGCCCTTCGGCCGTGGTGAGGTTCGTCGCCTCCACCATTCAGAGGCTACTGCGTAGCCCGCTAGAAGTAGGTGGTGGCGGGCGAGGACAGCAGCGCGTAGTCCTGCACGATCGCGGCCTGTACGAGCAGCTGGCCGCTGGGCGGCGAGCCCGCCACGAACAGGTTGTTCGCCAGCCGCTGGTGCGCCCACATGTAGTCGACGTAGCCCTGCACGAGCTTCGCGCCGGGCGGGTCATGGGTGACGGAGTCGAGGTACAGCAGGTTGCGGAAGTAGATCGACGGGAAGAACGGGATCTCGCCGCCGAGCTGCGCGGGCGTGAAGTAGGCCAGCGCAGCCGTGGCGGTCTGGCGCGCCTCATAGAGATAGCCGGAGTTGCCCGTGACCTGGTACAGCAGCGTGCCGGCTCCGATCATCACGCCCTGCGTGTAGCTCCACAGGTACGGTTCGACCACGCCACGCCGCCCGATGTGGTCGCCGTACATGTTGTTGGGCTCGAGCAGGCAGGTGCGCACCCAGCGGTAGGCCATCTGCGCGAACTGCAGGTACTGCGCGTTGCGGCTCACGCGGTAGAGCTGAGCGGCCAGCTCCGCCGCCGGGGCGGTCGTGATCGTGTTGCGGTTGCCCTCCGAGACGAGGTTGGAGAACGGCACGCCGCCAGGACAGCCGAGTTCCTGAGCGGTCGACCAGCCGGCCATCTCGAACGCCATGATCGATTCCGCCGTGGCGAGCAGCGCCGGTTCGCGCGTGAGCCTGTACAGGCGGACGAGCTCGATCCCGACCCACTCGTTGTCGTCGTAGTACTTGGCCCCACCCGGGCCGGCCGGCGGCGCGACGGTCCCGTCGAAGGCCGGCAGCGTGCTCGTGTAGATGCCTTCGGGCGCGCCCGCGTTGTTGGGGTCCAGATAGTCGCGCAGGCCGACCACGCGCGCTTTCAGTTCGCGCGCGATCAGCGATTTCAGCGCCGGCGCGGCTTTCACGCCCGGGATGTTCGCGACGCTGACGGTCGCCGCCAGCGCCTGGGAGAACGGCCACAGATACGAGAACGGTTCGCCCTTGTAGAGGCCCGAGCCGGGGATGTAGTAGTTGCGCTGCATCGCTTCGAAGGCGACCATCGCCCGCGCCGCGTCGCCGGTGAGCAGCGGTTCCTTGCGCTTCTTCTTGCTCTTCTTCTTCTTCGTGCTCGCTGCCGCGCGCGCTTTCGCCAGCTGCTGCAGCTCGCTCTTGGAGGCCCTGACAAGCGGCCTCGTGGCGCCTGCGGGGTACGCCGACGCGCGCGTGGCGGTTTGCGAGGAGAGCGCCGAGGCGGGCAGCTCGCCGCCTGCCGCCGTCAGCACGCAGACCAGCAGCGGGACCCAGACCCCCCTTCGCCTGCTCGGCTGTGGCGCGTGCGCGTTCATCCTCAAGCAACAACAACAGCGCGCGCCGCCGTTGGTTGTGGTCGGCGCGCGCGTTGCCCGACGGTGCCCGCGAGGGACCAGCAGGCACCGGGGCGCGCGCATCGTAGAGGATCAACGACCTATTGAGCGCCGATTACACGACAGTGGGACACGTCACCGTCGACGTGCTCGCGGACGGCTCACGTCGCCCAGGGGGAACCGCGCTCTACAGCGCGCTGCAGGCGGCACGGCTCGGTCTGCGCGCGGAGATCCTCACGCGCGGCGTGCGTGAGGAGCTCGAGTCGATGCTCGAGCCATACCGTCACGAGCTGGCGGTGCGCATCGAGCCGGCGGATCAGACGACCACGCTGCTCACGCTCGGCGAAGGGCCGGCGCGGCGCCAGCGCGTGCTCGGCTGGGCCGGGCCGATGCAGGCTCCGACGGCGCTCGGCAGCGCGATCGTGCATCTGGCGCCGGTCGCGGCCGAGCTGCCGTTCGCCGCGCTGTCCTCGTACGGCTTCATCGGACTGACGCCGCAGGGCCTCGTGCGCCGCTGGAGCGGACCGGACGCCGAGATCATCGCGGCCGGCCCCGCGCCTGAAGCGGCGATGGAGCTGGCGGGAAGTTGCCACGCGATGGTGCTGAGCGAGGCGGAGCGCGAGGGCTGCGAGCCGCTGATCGAGGCGGCCGCCGGCCGCGGCGCGGTCGTCGCGATCACCGCCGGCGAGGCCCCGACGACGCTGCTCGACGGCCGCAGCGCGCCGCGTCGTGTCGCGGTCGACGCGCTGGCGCGACCGGTCGAGGACATCGGCGCGGGCGACGTCTATGCGTGCGCCTTCTTCATCTGCCTGCACGAAGGCCGCACGCCGGCACAGGCGGCGGCCTTCGCGAGCGCCGCTGCGGCCGAGCGCATGCTCGGCAGCGGCGTCGAGGCGATCGCACCACGCGCTGCGATCGAGGCGCGGCTGGCGCGCTAGGCGGACAGCGCGCCCTCCAGCAGCCTGCCGATCTGCTCGGCGGAGATCGCGCTCTCGCAGCCGCAGGCGCGCGCCGCCAACAGCAGGCTGCCGGCCGCCGGCGGCGCCTCCACGATTTCCAACCTGGCCTCCGGCGCGGTCTCCGCGACGCGCTCGCGCAGCGGCGCGAGCAGCACCTCGCCGGCCTTGTAGGTGCTGCCGATCAGCCCGACGGGGAACGTCCCCTGCAGCTCCGTCTGCACGATCACCGCCGCGATCTGGCCGCCGAGCAGGCGCGCACCGCGCCGGAACAGCTCGCCGGCGACCTCGTCGCCCTGCCCGGCGACCGCGGCCGTCTCGACCGCGAAGCTGGCGATCTCGCGCTTCGTGAGCGGCTTGGAATAGACGAGGCTCGCCAGCGCCTCGACGGTATCGACGCCGAAGAATCCCGGAGCGACGTCGCTGAGCGCGGTCGGCGGTCCCGACGCATCGCGATCGTGCAGCGCAGCCTTGATCGATTCCACGCCGAGCCAGTAGCCCGAGCCCTCGTCGCCCAGCACATGCCCCCAGCCGCCGGTCCGCCAGCTCTTGCCGGTGCGGCCCACGCCGAAGACGTTCGAGCCTGTGCCGCAGATCGCGCCCACGCCGGGGCCCGCGCCCGTCGCCGTTGCCCATGCGCCGACCACGTCGTTGACCACGATCCAGGCCTCGCCGCGTGCGGCGCGGACATGCCGTGTGACCGAGGCGGTGTCGGTGCCGGCCACCGCCAGCACCGCGCTGTCGAGCTCGTGCTCCTGTAGACCTGCCGCATTCAAGGCCTGATCGGCGGCGTCGAGCAATGCGGCGACCGCCGCTTTGGCGCCGACCGCGTCCTCGTTGCTGGGGCCGCTGTGACCGAGATGCAGCACGCGCTCCTGCAGGTCCAGCACAGCGGCCAGCGTCTTGGTGGCGCCGCCGTCGATGCCCAGCAGCCACCGCGCCTCGGCGCGCGCGGACGGATGCACCAGCTCAGGCGGCAGCTCGACGAGAGGGGTGCGCTCCATCGGCGGGATCCTGTCAGGATCGGCGTGGCGGGGCTACGATCGCCGCGTGGATGCCACGCCCCGCTTCCTCTCGGCGCGCCCGCGAACGGGCATGTACGAGTCGTTCTATCTCCGTGCGGTCTCGCCGCACGAGCCGCTCGGCGTGTGGATTCGCAACACCGTGCACAAGCGTCCCGGCGATGCGCCGGCGGGCTCTGTGTGGTGCACCGTGTTCGACGCGCGGCGGCCCGCGCCGTACATGCACAAGCTCACCTCCTCGCAGCTGGAGGCTCCGGCGGGCGGCTGGATCGAGGTAGCCGGACGCTCGCGGCTCGGCCCGGGCGTCGCCGAGGGCTCCTGCGGCGAGGCGCGCTGGGAGCTCCGCTTCGCCTCGCCAGAGCCGCCGCTGGCCCATCTGCAGCCGTCGCTGCTCTACAGGACGCCGCTTCCGAGGACGAAGCTCTCGACCGTCGCGCCGGCGGCACGGTTCGAGGGCACGCTGGAGCTGGCGGGCGAGAAGATCGAGCTGCGCGACTGGCCGGGAATGGTCGGCCACAACTGGGGCTCGGAGCATGCTGAGCGCTGGATCTGGCTGCACGGCACCGCCTTTGCAGAGCAGCCGAGCGCATGGCTCGACATCGCGCTCGCGCGCATCCGCATCGGCGGGCGCCTCACGCCATGGATCGCCACCGGCGCCCTCTCGGTCGCCGGCCGGCGGCTGCGGCTCGGCGGACTGCGCGCAGGCCGCGCGCGCGTCAGCGAGAGCCCGGCGGGCTGTTCGGTCGAGCTGGCCGCTGCGCACGGGCTGAGGGTGCGCGTGCGCGCTGCCGTGCCAGGCGGCAGCGCGGCCGGCTGGCGCTACGCAGACCCCGACGGCGGCGAGCACGACGTGCTCAACTGCTCGATCGCCCCGATCGAGGTGGAGCTCGTGGAGCAGGGCGAGCGCCGCATGCTCTCCAGCGCGCACGGCGGCGCCTACGAGCTGGGTGTCCGCCCTCCCGGAGAGGCCGACGACCGTGGCGGAGCACAACCGGGCGAGGCCGGCCTCGGTGTGAGGCTCGCGCCATTCGAGGACGGCGGCCCGCCGGAGCGGTAGCGGCGGCCAAGGACGAGCGCATCGCTCATGCGCGAGCGGCTTGCGGCCGATGCTTGCGGAGAACCCGGTGAACGAAGACATGCCGCATGGTCCAAGCAGCTCGCGCACAGGCGCGCGGACCGATGCGGCGGGAGCGATCATGGACGAAGCGCAGACCGTTGCTCGAGCCGCCGAAGCGCTGCTGCGCGAGAACCCGGACGCGCTCGTATGCGGACTTGCATCGAACGGGCTGATCGTGCCCGTCCCCCAGACCGTGGGGTTGTGGGGACACGGGCTGATCGCAGGTCGCGCGCTGATCGACAACGTGGTCGCCGATGACCGCACCGCGGTGGTGCGGACGTGGATCGCCGCGCAGGAGCAGGGCGCGGCGACTTCGAAGGTGCGGATGCTCAACAGGCCCGACAGCTGGGCGAACCTGCACTTCCTCGACGTGCGCGAAGTCCACGGCGTGCTGCTCGGCGTGATCATCCCCAGCGAAGAGGCCGCCACGGAGGCCGGCCCGGCGCCGGACACGACGCCTGCCGCGCCTCGCTTCTGCACGCTGACCGAGGACGAAGGCGCGCGCGTGCTGGCCGCCGATGAGGCCTTCACCGAGATGTTCGGCTACACCGAGCAGGAGCTGCTCGGGGAGTCGGTGCTCGACCAGATCCATCCCGACGACCAGGGCCGGGCGATCGAGGGCTGGCTCGCGGTGCTCTCCACTCGGCGCGCGCAGCAGACGCGGCTGCGCCGGATCTGCAAGGACGGCACTGTGCTGTGGGTGGACACGACGCTGCACAACCATCTCGGCGACCCGGAGCGCCAGCACGTGATGGTCGAAATGATCGATGTCTCGGCCGAGATGGCTGCGCAGGAGTCGCTGCACGAACACGAGGAGCTGCTGCGCCGTCTCACCGACGCGATGCCCGTGGGGCTGCTGCAGATCGACAACGAGCGCGATGTCGTCTACAACAACGCGCGCCTGCTCGACATCCTCTACGGAGGTCAGGAGGCGGCCGATGTGCCGGAGCTGCTCGAGGCGGCCGCGCTGCAGGCGGCGCCGAGAACGGCGGCAGAGGCTGAACATCAGGTCGAGCACATCGCGGTGGCCTCCGTGATGACGCTGCTGCAGACACTGACCGCAGAGAGCGCGACGCATTTCGAAGCGGCGCTCGAGGAGGTGCTGCGCGAGGGCGCAGACCGCGACATCGAGGTCGACATCGAGCTCCCCTCCGGCGGCTGGCGCCGCGCGCTGATGAACCTGCGCGCGCTGTCACGCACCAGCGGTCAGGTCAGCGGCGCGATCATGTGCGTGCTGGACGTCACCGACAGCGCTCGGGCGCGCCAGGAGCTGGAGCATCGCGCCACCTACGACACGCTCACGCAGGTCTACAACCGGCCATCGATCCTGGCGCTGCTGCAGCGCGAGCTCGAGCGTGAGGACTCCCGCACGGGCGTCGTGTACGTCGACCTGGACAAGTTCAAGCCGGTCAACGACACGCTCGGCCATGCGGCCGGGGACGAGCTGCTGGCGCTCGTCGCAGAGCGGCTGCGGATGGCGAGCCGCGACAGCGACGTGATCGGACGGCTCGGCGGCGATGAGTTCCTGATCGTGCTTCGCGACCTGCCGTCTGCGGAGCAGGCGATGCAGGTCGCAGATCGCATCAGCATGACGCTGTGCGCCAACTTCGAGCTGTCGTGCGGCAGCGCCGACCTGCGCGTGAGCATCGGCGTAGCGTGCGGCGCCGCCGGCGAGATCAGCGCGGACGAGCTGGTCAGGCGCGCCGACGCCGCGATGTACGAGTCGAAGAGCCAGAACGCGTGCACGCCCGTGCTCGCAGCGGTCGCCTGACTCGGCGACGGCTCCTTGCAAAGAGAAGGGGCGGGACCTTTTGGCCCCGCCCCTTTCTCAGTCCTGCGTCAGATCCTGCCGGTCACGCGGCCGGTTCGAACCAGACGCTCCCTTTCTTCAGGGTGATTTCTTCGAGTTCGGCTTCGAGCAGGCCGCTCTTGTATTCGACTTCCCCGGTGTCCGGGTTGAACAGGCCTTCGTTTTCGCCATTTTCTTCTTTGGTGTAGTGGCACTGCGGGCTGGTTTTGACGTTCGCGTGGATTTTCTTGAAGAGCATTTCGATGTCGAGTTTCTTTTCGACACCGCCTTCGTACTTTTTCGCCTTACCGCCTTCGAGTGTTTCTTCTTCGTTCGTGTAGCTGGCGGATTCGAATTCTTTTTCCGGATGTTCTTCGGCCTGGAGCGGGATGAACTGTTCTGGAATGGTGACTTCGCAGAAGCTCTTCTTGGCCTTGATCACCAGCGGCCCCTTGCCGTGGATTTCGACTTCCGGTTCGCCGAGTTCAGCCGAGAAGTTCGAGGCGAACTTGACGCCGATCACGAACGATGCGATCACCGGTTCTTCGAGGCCTCCACCGAGCTTGCGGTAGCCGATGCACTTCTTGAAGTACATCGCCTGTTCGAAGGTTTCCGAGACTTCTTCGCTGACGAGGCCCTTCGACGTCAGTTCCTTTTCACAGATCGGCCCGAATTCAAGCTGGTGCGTTTTCGGGTTGTTTTTCTTTTCGCCCGTGAACTTGTACGGCCCGATGCGCATTTCAGAGATCGAGCCATGCCCTTTGGTCTGGCCCTGGCTCGTCGGTGAGATCGTCTGGCCAAGAATTTTGGCGTGGAATTTCCCGAAGATCACTGGTTCTTTCACCGCAAACGAAGGCGCGGCGAACACCGCGGCCAGCATGCACGCGGCGATGGCGACCACGATCGTCATCCTGAGGGTTTTCATTCTCCTAGGTCCTCACTTTCGCCTTCCCCGAAGGCTGCTCGACTGGCTTGTCGTAGAGTGGCCGCAACCCGGTACCCTGCGGGCACCCCCTGCGGCCCCCGAGGTCGAGACTGCGCGAGCATACCATGAAGGACGGCGTCTTGGCTACAGGCAGGCGCGGCCGCTATAGGCCGGCAATTGCGCCATTTGGGCGGGTCCGTGAGACGCTCCCACCGTTGTTTCGACCCGCCGATCCTGGGCTGGCGGCTCGTTGCGGCGCGAAGCCTACCGTAAGATCGTGCTCACCTGCAGCGAGGTTGTCGGCAGGCGGAATGAGGCGCAGATGAGACGAAAGCTCCTGCTGGCGCTGGCCGCGGCAGCCGTCACCGTGGCGGTCGTGCTGGCTGCGAGCTCGGGCGTCGGCGGTCATCATCACCGGCGCAAGAGCGACGTGCCGGCGGGGCAGTCGGCGCAGCGCGTGGCGGCGACGGGCGACATCGCAGTCGGCGCCCTGTACCTGGGATTGACGCGCGCGCAGCTGCGCCGGCGCCTGCGTACAGGCACGACACTCGGCGAAGTCGCCGACGCGACTCCCGGGCACTCGGCGCACGGCCTCGAACAGGCGCTGCTGGCAGCACGCGAGGCGCAGTGGCGCGCGCAGGGCGCCTCCGCCGCGGAAGTTGCGGCCCGAGCGAGGAAGCTGCGCGGACGAATCAGGCGCGGCGTGATCCAGCGCAGCCGTGCCGTCGGTGACGTGGCGGTGGCGGCGCGTTACCTCGGACTGCCGGAAGCGAAGTTGCGCGAAGAGGTGCTGCGCGGCCGTTCGATGGCGTCGCTGGCGAACGCGAAAGCCGGCCGCTCGCGCGAGGGCCTGATAGCTGCGATCGTCGCGTACAGGACGAGCAGGATCGGCCAGGCGCTCGCGGCACATGTGCTCACCGCGCAGCAGGCGCGATCGGCGCAGGCCCTGCTCCCGCGACGCGCTGCCCGCGAGGTCGACCGAGTGCCGGCGAAGGGCTGATCGACCGCGTCCGAGCACTTCGCGACGCGCCCGAAGGCGATACTTCTCAGACGGTGTCGCAGCAGAACGTGGAGATCGTAGAACGGCTGTATGAGGCTTGGGCGCGCGAGGAGATCCCCGGACCGCCTGAGCTGCTCGACCCGGACATCGAGTACGTCAACCCCGGCGGCGCGATCGAGCCGGGAACGCGTCGCGGCCTGCCGGCCTTCACTGCCGCCATCGAGAAGCTGTTCGAGGGGTGGGAGACGTGGGAGATGGAACCTGAGCAGTTCTGTGACGTGGACGCCCGTGTAGCGGTGGTGATGCGCTACCGGGCGAAAGCGCGGAGAAGCGGCGTGGAGGTGAAGGGCCGCGAGTCTGCGCTCCTGACCCTGCGAGACGGCAAGGTCACCCGCTACGAGTGGTTCCACGGCCCGGAGGACGCCCTCAAGGCGATGGGCCCCGCGAACTAGACCCTGACCTCATCCCGCCGGGCGCTGGTCAGCCCACCAGTCGCGCTGCCCGTCGACGTCGTCGCGCGGATTCTCGCCGAGGCTGGGGGCGCCGAAGACGAGGATCTCCAGGCCCTCCGGCCCGGCCTCGTAGCCTCGCCACGTGCCGGGTGGGACCCGAACGGCGTCCCACTCCTTGACCTCGACGATCGCGTCGTCGAGCTTCATCCGCCCGCTCCCGCGCACGACCACGTAGATCTCCTCCTGCTCCTTGTGCGTGTGGCCGTATGGGAAGCGATAGCCGGGCGGGATGCGCTGGTAGGAAAGGCCGCAATGCTCGAGCTCGAGCGCTTTGCTTGCGAGGCGGAACTCCAGGTCGGGCGCGCCGTCGAAGTTGGACCCGACATCCTCGAGATCCTCCTTGAGGTTCCTCAGCGTGAACGGCACGGGCGCGATCGTACTGTTCATCTCCGCATGCGGCGAACAGCGAGCGCGGCGCGGAGGAAGGCCGGCTGCTCGCGCGTCAGTCCTTGGAGGTCAGCTCGCGGAGGAAGCCGGGGATACGGCCGGCTGCGAAGTCGAAGTAACGCGCCCAGTCGGGGACGATGCTGATCCGCGCCATCCGGTCGTAGGTTTCGCGGCAGACCGCTTCGAAGGCGGCGAGCTCCTCGCCCTCCATCGACTTCGCCGCTGCCTCGAGGTACTCCGGCACCGGGCCGTCGACGACCTCGATCTCGGCCTCGCCGCGCAGCAGCAGGGAGCGCGGCGGGCTCGGGGTGTCGATCGTCAGCGCCACCCGCGGCCGGGCGCGGAGCGCCGCGAACTTCGGCGCGGTCGGGTGTGTGGCGACGACCACCGCCTGGCCGGTCCAGAGGAAGCCGATCGGAACGACGCGCGGCGTGCCGTCGATTCCGTCGTAGGCGAGGCGGGCGAGCGTTGCCGTACGCAGGATCTCCTCACCGGCGTCGAGCTCGGCCTTCAGTTGGGCGGGATTCACCTGAGTCACTTGCAGGAGGTACGCACGCGCCCGAGAGGATTCGAACCTCTGACCTTCGGTTCCGTAGACCGACGCTCTATCCAGCTGAGCTACGGGCGCAGAGCGACGTAGTCTACCGTCGCCCCCCGGGCGGCCGATCGCGGCTGATGGCCGCCCGTGGCGGCGCGGGGGCGCCCCGCGGCGCTCACGCGGGGACGCGCTCGAAGATGGCAGCGAGCCCCTGCCCGCCGCCGATGCACATCGTCTCGAGGCCGTAACCGACCTCGCGGCGCTCCATCTCGCGCAGCAGCGTCGCGAGGATCCGCGCGCCGGTCGCGCCCACCGGGTGGCCGAGCGATATGCCGGAGCCGTTGACGTTGACGCGCTCCAGGCCGTCGGGCAGCTGCCACTCGCGCAGCACGGCCAGCACCTGCGCCGCAAACGCCTCGTTGAGCTCGATCAGCCCCATGTCCTCCATCCGCAGGCCCGCGAGCTCCAGTGCCCGCGCCGTCGCCGGGACGGGGCCTATGCCCATCGTCGCAGGCGGCACGCCGGCGGCTGACCAGGAGACGAGCCTCGCGAGCGGCCTCAGCTCCAGCTCCGCCGCCTTCTCGGCGTGGGTGACGATGCAGATCGCAGCGCCGTCGTTCTGGCCGCTCGCGTTGCCCGCGGTGACCGTCGCGTCGGGATCCTCGCCGCTCATCACGGGCCGCAGCCGGCCGAGCGCCTCGAGGCTTGCGTCCGCGCGCGGGTGCTCGTCACGGTCCACGACCTGCTCGCCGCGCTTGACCGGGATCGTCACCGGCACGATCTCCTGCGCGAAGCGGCCGTCGTTCTGCGCAGCCACGGCGCGTTCATGCGATCGCAAGGACAGCTCGTCCTGCTCGGCGCGCGGGATCCCGTACTCGCGGCGCAGGTTCTCCGCGGTTTCGAGCATGCCGCCCGGCACCGGGTGGTTCACGCCACCGGCCGTCACGCGGCCGCGCGTCAGCCGATCCTCGAGCTCGACATCGCCCATGCGAGCGCCCCAGCGCAGCTTCGTCGAGTAGTACTCCGTCTGGCTCATGCTCTCGACGCCCCCGGCGAGGATCACCTCGGCGGCCCCCGTCTGGACGCGCATGCAGCCGTCTATCACCGCCTGCAGCGCCGAGCCGCAGCGGCGGTCCACCTGCACGCCCGGCACCTCCACGGGCAGACCGGCATCGAGCGCCGCAACACGCCCGATCGCCGGCGCCTCCGCGTTGGGCGAGCACTGGCCGAGCACGACATCGTCGACGTCCTCGCCCCGCAGCCCGCTCCGCGCGAGCAGCTCGCGGATCACTGTCGAAGCGAGCAACGCGGCGTCGACGTCGCGGAACACGCCGCCGAAGCGACCGACGGGCGTGCGCAGCGGCTCGCAGATCAGCGCCTCCCGGCGCTCGCCGCCGATCATCCGATCATGCCCGCCCGTTGCCGCCGTCGCTCACGCGGCGCAGTCTACGAACCGCGCCACTCAGGCGACGGCGCGGGCGAGCGGATCCTGCCCGGCGACGTTCCCCGGCTCGTGGTAGGTGGCCGGCACTCCGCGCGCCACCACCCCCGCAGGCACGTCCTTCGTGACGACCGCGTTGGCACCGATGATCGCGCCGTCACCGACCGTGACATCGCCGATGATCACCGCGCCGGTGTAGATGACGACGTTGTCGCCGATGCGCGGTGCGCGGCCGGCGCCGTCCCAGCCGATCGTGACGAGTTGATGAATCCGGCAGTCGCAGCCGATCTCGACGCTCCACGCGATGCCCGTGCAGTACCCGTGCGCGATGTAGAGGCCGGGGCCGATGCTGGCCGCGTCGAGGGAGAGCTTGACCTGCCCTCGATAGACCCGCCTCAGCACCTTTGTGGCGAGGCGCCCCCGCACGCTGCGCTTCGCACGGTAGTAGAGAAGGTCGCGAAACGGCCGGTGGTAGCTCAGCAGGTAGAGCAGCTGCATCGTGTGTCGGCGCCGATGTGGCAGCCACGGCCAGCGCTGCTGCTCGGCGACCGCCATCCATCGGCGCATATCGGCACGCACGTCCTCGCGCCGCGGAGCGAACGCGTAGACGCTCAGCAGTGGCAGCACGCTCGCCACCCGGATCCACAGCGACAGCGCCTGGACGCTGTGCCACGCCCCCCGTATCGAGCTGGTCCTTTCCCCGTCCATGAGGATCGCGAATCATAAAGGCGCTGTCCAGCCGCGCACAGCGCGGGGCGGCTCATTTCATGCTCCTTTCACGTGGCCTCGCGCACGATCGGGCTCCCCAATCCCGAAAGGAGCAGAGATGCTCAACCACTGGACCACCCGAATCGCGATGGCCACGGCCGCCCTGACGATGGCTGTGGGCGGCGTCGCCTTGGCGCAGGGTTCCTCGAAGGCCAGCAACAACCAGAAGGCGCACCACAAGACCATCAAGCAGAGCTCGCCGGCTGCCGAGCCGACGTCCGCGACCGACACGGACAACGTGCAGTCGGGCGATCAGACGACGCCGGACGCGGCGAACGCCGCCGGCACCTCGGCGCCGAGCGAGACAGCCGGCGAGAGCTCGAACGAGAGCTCGAGCGAGAGCACCGCTGAGAACGGCCCGTCCGACGGGCCCGGCGGGCATGAAGACCCGGCGGGAGCCGAAGTCGACAACCAATTCGAAGGCGTGCAGTAACGATCACAGCACCGGGAGCAGCGCGGGCCGGCGGTGGACGGGCCGAACGGTCCCGTCCACCGCTTCATCCCGGCTTCATCTGCCTTGACAAGCTGGAGGTGCCCATGAGGGTGCTGTTGGTAGAGGACAAGGTCAAGCTCGCGGACGCGCTGTGCAGAGGTCTGCGCAAGGCGGGGCTCGCCGCGGACGTGACAGCGAGTGGCGAGGACGCGATCTGGATGGCGGCGGCGACGCCCTACGACGCGGTGATCCTCGACGTGATGCTGCCGGGGATCGACGGCTTCGAGGTGTGCGCACGACTGCGCCGTGCGGAGGTCTGGGCGCCGGTGCTGATGCTCACGGCGCGCGGCACGGTGGATGATCGTGTCGCCGGCCTCGACAGCGGCGCCGATGACTATCTCGTCAAGCCCGTGTCGCTGCGCGAGCTGCTCGCACGGCTGCGCGCGCTGGCGCGGCGGGGCGCGCCAGAGCGACCGACCGAGCTGCGCGTCGGCGACCTTCTGCTGGACCCCGCGGCGCGCCGCGTTAGGCGCGGCCGCCAGGAGATCGAGCTCTCGCCGAAGGAGTTCGCACTGCTCCACGCGCTGATGCGGCGCCCGGACGAGGTGCTCTCGCGACTCGAGCTGCTCGAGTCCGGATGGGACAGCGCCTACGAGAACCGTTCGAACATCGTCGACGCCTACGTCCGCCTGCTGCGCGCCAAGATCGACCGTCCCTTTGGCGCGCGCTCGCTGCAGACGGTGCGAGGCGCGGGATACAGAATCGCCAGCGAGCGATGATCGCCCGGCGGCTGCTCCGTGTCGGCCTGCGCGCGCGCCTCACACTGGCCTTCGCCGGCGCGATGGCCCTGTTGCTCGCCGCGCTCGGCATGTTCCTGTTCGCGCGCTTCGAAGCCAACCTCGACCACTCGCTCGACCAGGAGCTGCGGGCGCGCGCCGAATATGTGCGCGCACTCGTGCTGCAGTCCGACACAGGCCTCGCGCAGGCCGGACAGGCATCGCTGGCGGCGCCCGGAGAACGCTTCGCGCAGATCCTCGGTCCAGGCGGTCGCGTGGTCGACCAGACACCGTCGATCCCGCACCGCTCGCTGCTGAACGCGGCGCAGCGCCAGCGCGCGAGCGGCGCGATGCTGACCGTGCCGCGCATCGCACTCCCGCAGCCCGCAGGCGCTTCGCGACTGCTCGCGGTGGCGGTGCGCGCACAGGACCAGCGGCTGATCGTCGTCGTCGGCACATCGCTGCGACAGCGCGACGGCACGCTCGCGGAAGCGCGCACGGTGCTGCTGCTCGGCGGGCCGATCGCGCTGGTGGTGGCCTCGCTGCTCGGCTACGCGGTCGCGGCGTGGTCGCTGCGCACGGTCGAGTCGATGCGCAGGCGCGCGCACGAGCTCTCGCCGCATCAGCCGGGGCGGCGACTGCCGGTGCCCGCGGCCGGCGACGAGCTCTCGCGCCTGGCCGAGACCCTGAACGAGATGCTCGAGCGCAACGAGCAGGCTTTCGAGCGCGAGCGGGCGTTCGTGGCTGACGCCAGTCACGAGCTTCGCTCCCCGCTGGCGATCATGCGCGCCGAGCTCGATGCCGCCCTGCTCGGGGAGAGCTCGCCCCCCGAGCTGCGCAGCGCGCTCACGTCCGCCTCAGAGGAGGCCGAGCGCATGTCGGAGCTGACCGAAGACCTGCTCGTGCTGGCGCAGGCCGACGACGGTCAGATCGCGCTCGCGCCAGAGCAGATCCCCCTGCACGAGCAGCTCGAGCGGCTCGCCCGCCGCTACGCGCCGTTGGCGCAGCAGACCGGCGCCACGATCGAGATCGAAGCGCCGCCGGAACTCCAGGCGTGGGCAGACGCGCGCTGGCTCGACCGCGCGCTCGGCAATCTGATCGAGAACGCCCTGCGCCACGGTCGCGGCACGGTACGGCTGCGGGCGAGCGCTCAGCCAGGCCGACTCGTGCTGGCAGTGACCGACGAGGGCCCCGGCTTCACACCGGAGCTCCTCACCCTGGCGTTCCAGCGCTTCGCGCGCGGCGAGCGCGCCCGTACCGCCACGGGAGCCGGTCTCGGCCTCTCGATCGTGCAGGCGGTCGCCCGCGCCCACGGCGGCGAGGCACAGGCCGCGAACGCCGCTTCGGGCGGCGCGTCGGTCCTGATCGTGATCCCGCATCCTCGCTCGCCGCGCAATGCCGAGGGCTGCCGGCCCGGCCCCTCCGAGGAGGTGCGCGAGCCGGCAGCCGCCCATCACGTGACTAGTTCGAACTGACCTGCAACAGCGGCTGGTAGCCGGTCCAGCACGGCGGCACGCCGGAGTCGAGCCGGAACACGCCGGTGCCCCCGATGCCCGCGTCGCAGTAGTTGGCTGCGGTCGTCGAGTCCTGGTAGGCGACTTCAGGAGCCGGATCGGAGCCGACCGACGGTGCGACCGGCGCCGGTTCTTCGGCGTTGAGCGGTTCTGTCAGCCCGACGTTCAGCGAGTCGTACGGGCAGCCCGCGGTCGTCGAGTTGCACGCCTTCGGACGCTGCGGTTCGGCGCCGTAGTCGCTCGTGTTGTACGAGACGCTCACGATCACCTTCGACGGCAGCGAGACGCCCTTCAGCTTGAACTTGATCGTCGCGTACTTGCCGCTGAAGCACGTGCCCTTGTAGAACCATTTGCCGGCTTTTGCACCGGTGCACTTCGGGCTGGCCGACGGACGGTACGGGATCATGAAGGTCTGCGTCACCGAGGTGATTTCGCTGCCGAGCGCGTTCAGCGCGCCGACGTTGTAGATGTGCAGCGTGATCGGCCATTCGAACTTCGCGCCCTTTTCGGTTTTGCAGCTGGTGCCGCTGCCTTCCTGACAGCCCCAACTGCTCAACGCGACCGTCACCTGCGGCTTCGAGCCCGCCGCTTTGGCGAATTCGATCTGGCCGCCGAACTGGCCCAGCTGCGTCGCCTCGAACGCCTGCGAGACCACGTTGCCCGGCTTGGTTTCCGGCAGGTTGCTGTAGATCACGGTGCCCATTGCGCCGGCTGCGCTCGACGTGAAGCCCGCGAGCACCAGCGCCGCGGTAGCCGTGAGCGCGCAGCGAAGAGCCGCGTTGCGAATCCGTTCCATCGATCCATCCCTCTCTCGTAGGAATCGCGCCGCCGCCCATGCGGCCCCCTGCGCGATCGAGGACGGAACCTTACAGACGCCCGCTAAAGCGCAGGCGAGAGTGCCGGCATCTGCTCGGCTTCATGCCAGCGGAGAGGGAGGGATTCGAACCCTCGAACGAGGTTTCCCCCGTTACGCGATTTCCAGTCGCGCCCGTTCAACCGCTCCGGCACCTCTCCTGGCGCTGTTCGAGCCCTACCGGCCCGGCGGCGCAACAAGGCTACGACACTGTCGGGCTGCTCCGTTGCTAGGCTCCCCGCAATGGTGCTCGGCGCGAGCGAAGCATTCGCGAAGACCTTCGGCCTGATCGTCACGTTCGGAGGAATCGGCGTCGTCGTGAACATCATCATCGTCTACATCGTCGTGCAGATCCGCGGCGAGCATCGCCAGAACGAGGAATACCTCGCCTCGCGCCGCCCGCCGGACGCGCGCCCCTGAGCACGCGCCGCGCCCGTCGCGCTCAGATGATGTAGACGGGCGTGCCGACCGGGCTTTTCGAGTACAGCTCGATCACGTCGGGAATGCGCATCCGCACGCAGCCGTGCGAGGCGTCGTGACCGATCGTCGAGTACTCGCTCGGATCGATGCCGTGGATTCCCGCGCCGCCTTCGAAGGACATGAAGCGTGCCTTCAGCGGGTCGCCCGGGCCCGGCGGCACGACCGTCCCGGCCAGCGAGCCGGCCCAAGCTTTTTTGGGCACGTACCAGGGCGGGTTGACCTGCTCCCATTCGATTTTGTGAAGGCCGGCGGGAGTTTCGAGGCCTTCCATGCCGACGGCGATTTCGTAGGTCCTCGCGAGTTTCAGGTGGCTGTAGAACTGCAGCCGGAACGCTCCCCTGTTGATCACGATGTAAGCCGGGTACCTGCTCGCGAGCTGTGCGGTCGTGACCTTCGGCTGCACCGTGCGGGTCGGCACGGTCACCGTGCGGCTGCCCAGCGGCGCGAGCAGCGCGGCCTTCATGCGCCCGCCCAGGATGTCGCTCACGACAGTCACACCCGCACGCGATGGCACGCGCCTGAGACCGCTCGGGGCGGGCTGGACGGTCGCGTCCTGCGGTGCGCGGTTGACCTGTGAGCGAACCTGCGCGGTCAGCGTCGTGACGGCGCGATGGGAGTATGTGGCGACGAGCGCGATGTCCCGGTGCACGCTGCCGCCGAACAGCGAGCGGAAGGTGCGCGTCACGATCGAGCCTTCGCGGCTGGCGCGCACGGCCTGTCCCAGCATGTTGGGCAGGTCGACCCTCACGTCCGCGCCGTGCGCCAGCGTCCAGCTGCGGCTGCCCGAACGCACCACGACCGGCTCGTTCAGCCTCGCGACCAGATCGCGTTCGAGCTTCGTGCGTGCGGCGGATTCGCTCAGTCCGCCCACGGCGATGCCGTCCACCGTCACGCCCTTCGCGATCATGTCGCGGCGCGAGTGGTCATAGATCAGCACCGCCGCGACGAGGATCACGAGCAGGCCGGCCACGCCCGCGGCGACGATCGGCCATCGTCCTCGTCCGCGAGCCGCACCGGAAGCGTCAACCGACGTTGCTGCCAAGCTGAACCTCGCAGAAGTCCGTAAAGAGCGAACCGCGATTGTAACGCGGGTGCCCGTCGCCGCTCACCGGTCGGTGCGCGTGCAACGGCGCTTGCTGCGCCGCGCTTTCCGGCGGCGTGCACGACTCCCGAGCCGGGTGAGCGATACGCTCGCGACGATGTCAGCCGCCGGTCAACGTCTCCCCTATTCGGTCGCCGCGAAGGAGCTGCTGCGCAACACGCTGCTCGACGCCGCGTGCCACGAGCTCGAGAGCCACCGCTGGGCGGACATCACGATGGCCGACATCGCGCTCGCCGCGGGGGTCAGCCGTCAGACCCTCTACAAGGAGTTCGGCTCGCGCGAGGAGTTCACGCAGGTGCTGGCGCTGCGCGAGGCCGAACGCTTCCTCGACGCGGTCGAGCAGGCCGTGATGTCGCACGTGCGCGACCCCGCCAGAGCAGTGCAGGCGGCGTTCGAGGTGTTCCTCACGGCCGCCGCCGAGAACCCGATGGTGCGCGCGATCGTGCAGGAAGACGGCGCGGAGGAGCTGCTGGCGATGTTCACCAGCCACGGCGAGCCGCTCGTCACCGGCGCCGCCGCGCGGCTGCGCGCGGTGATGGCCGCGGGCTGGCCGCTGATCCCGCCGCGCGACGCAGAGCTGCTGGCCGACTGCCTCGTGCGCCTCGCGATCAGCTACGCCTCGCTGCCCCGAGGCTCCGCTGCGAGCACCTCACAGGCGATCGCCCGCCTGCTCGGCCCGTATGTGCAGTCGCTCGTCGTCGAGCAGACGCCGTAGCGCTCAGGCCTCGGGCGGCGGCGCGTTGTGCATCTCTTCGCGCGCGCGCCTGTACTCGTTCACGACGATGTCGGTCAGCTCCTCGACCGACGTCTCGGACGTCGGCTTGTCGAGCGCGATGCGTCCTTCCTGGATCATCGAAACGCGGTCGCATGCCTGCAGCACGTGCACGTAGTTGTGCAGAATCATGATGATCGAGACGTTTCCTTCGGATTTGAGCCGCGCGACCAGATCCAGGATCTGCGCTCCCTCTTTCGCCCCCATCGCCGCGAGCGGCTCGTCGAGCAGGATGATGTCGGCGTCGGAGTTGACGGTGCGGGCGACCGCGATCGCCTGCCGCTGGCCGCCTGACAGGCGCGCCACCGACACATCGATGCGCGGGATGTTGATGCCGATCTCGTCGAGGGCGGCCCGCGCTTCGCGCTTCATCTGGGTGTTGGCCAGCAGCGGCAGCGGCTTGTGCACGCGCTCCTTGCGCAGGAACAGGTTGTGGTAGACGGACAGTTCGTCGATCAGCGCGAGATCCTGGTAGACCGTCTCGATCCCCTGCGCGCGGGCGTCGTCCACGCTTTTCGGTTCGTAGGGCCGGCCGTGCAGCCACATCTTCCCCGCGTCGGGCTTCTGGAAGCCGCAGAGGATCTTGATCAGCGTCGACTTGCCCGCGCCGTTGTCGCCCAGCAGCCCGAGCACCTCGCCCTTTTTGAGATGCAGGTTGATGTCGCGCAGCGCCGTGACCGGACCGAAGCGCTTGGCGATGTGCTCGACCCGCATCACGTCGTCGGAGTCGCGCACGGGGGCAGCTGCCCCCATGTCCTGGGGTGCGTCCGCGTCAGCCACTGCCGGTATGCCCCCTTCGCGCGCGCCCGACGTACACGTTCGCCGTCATCGCGATGATGATCGCAAGGCCCGTGTAGAGGAGCAGGTAGTTGGCGTTGACGCCCTGAAGGATCAGGCCGTCCTTGAGGATTCCCAGGAACAGCGCTCCGATCAACGCGCCCACGACCGTGCCCGAGCCACCCGACAGCAGCGTTCCACCGATCACCGCCGCGGCGATCGCGATCAGCAGGAGTTCGTTCGGCCCGGACGGATCGGGCTGGATCGTCTGCGAGCGGATCGCCTCGAAGACCCCGACCAGCCCGCCCAGCGTCGCCGACAGCACGAAGTTGCGGATCGTGACGAGCTTGACCTTCACCCCCGCCTCGGCCGCACCGAGCTTGTTCGAGCCGATCGCGACCGTGTAGAGGCCCCAGCGGGTGAAGGTCAGCGCGATCTGCAGGATCACAACTATCGCAACCGCCCAGATCAGCTCGGAGTACACGCCCGCACCGAAGATTTTCGCGAACGTGCCCACATGATTCACTTTTTCGGGAAGCGTGATGCTGTGGCCGTTGACGACGTGTTGCACCTGCACCGTCGTCGAGTGGACCTGTGCGCCGGGCGTCGCGACGGGAGTTCCGTGCGAGAGCACTAGGCTCAGGCCCTCGAAGGTGAACAGCATTCCGAGCGTCGTCACGAACGAGCTGACGCCGACGATCGACACGAACGCCCCGTTCACGGCGCCGACCAGCCCGCACACGATCAGCGCGATGACCAGCGACGGCACGAGCCCCAGGCCGGCTTCGTCGAGCTTGTAGTAGAGGATCGGCGCGAACATGTACATGCCGCCGATCGACAGGTCGATCTCGCCGAGGATCATCACGAACACCTCGCCCGCAGCGAGGATCGCCAGCGGCGCGAAGTACGGCAGCACCGTTTCGAAGTTGCCGCCGGTGAAGAACGTGCTCGTGTTCGCCGAGAAGTAGATCGCGACGATGATCGTGACGACGATGATCGAGCCCTCACGGAGGGCGATCCCGCGGTTGAGCAGCTCCCGCGCGGGCGAGTGGGAGGTCCGGCGCGCGGGCGCCGGACCCTCCCCCTTCTCGGGCTGCTGAGCGGACGGCTCCTGCTGAACGCCGGCCATCAGCTCATTCTCTCCTACTCAGTCCCGGCCGCTCAGGAGACGACCTTGGCTTCGGTCGAGGTGCCCTCGTAGCGCGACTTCGTGGTCAGGTACGGCTTGACCGTTTCTTTGTCGAGGAACTTCAGGCCGGTGTCGACTTCCGAGGGGCCCGTCAGCGTGCCCGACACCTTGTACTGGAAGAGCTGCAGCACGGGCAGGAAGCCCTGCAGGTAGGGCTGCTGGTCGATCGTGAATTCGATGTCGCCTTCGGAGAGCAGTTTCTGCGTCTGTTCGGTGAGGTCGAAGCCGCCCGCGTGCACGCCTTTGCTGGCGAGGCCGAGCTTCTGCATGACTTTCGCCAGCGATTCGGTGGAGCCGCCGTCGACCGCGTACATGCCCTTCGCGCCTTTGTGGCTCTGGTACCAGGCTTCGATCGCCGGCTGCTCCTGGGCGACCGCCGCGCCGGTCGCGACCGCGTGCGCTGTGATGCCCGTGCCTTTCAGCACCTTTTCCGCACCTTCGATGCGCGGCTGCAGGTTCGCGGAGCCGGGCGTGGCGATGAACAGCCCGACTTCGCCCGAGCCGACGGCGGCTTTGATCCGCACGCCCATTTCTTCGCCGGCCTTTTTGAGGTCCTGGCCGATGTAGGCGAGACGCGCGTTGCCGGGCGCGTCGGCGTTGTAGGCCACGACCGGGATGCCGGCCTTGATCGCAGCTTCGACCGGCGCGTTGAACGCGTGCAGGTCGATCAGGGCGACAGCGATGCCGTCGGCGCCGCTGGTGACGGCGGTGTTCAGCGCGTTCACCATCTGGCTGACGTTGCTGTTTTCCGAGCCCGTCCACTGGTAGGAGCAGCCGAGCAGCTTGCTGGCATCGGCCGCGCCGTACTGGGTCGGCGTGAAGAAGGGATTCGTCGTCACATGGTTGACGAATACGAATTTGTAGTTCTTGTGTTTGCCGAAGACGTTTTCCGAGCCGCCGCTGCTGCTCGAGGCACTCGAACCGCAGGCGCTCAGGATCGAGCCGACGGATCCCGCCGCCACGCCCGTCAGTGCAGTGCGACGCAAGAAGGAGCGGCGGTCGATGCCTCCGCCGGAGCCGCTTCCACGCTCGAGATGGTCAAGTCCCTCCAGCGCGTCTACGGCCTGGTCGCTGTCTGACATGTGTTCCTCCCTGTGGCTTTGGGAACGGCCGGCATCCCCCATTGGCGCCGGTCAACTTGCTTCGCCTCCTCAGTGAGGCGAGGGACCTCCCCTTCCTTAGGAGCCGAACTTAGCACGGGTAATACCCTCCGTGCATGGCGGGAAAACCGATTGCCGGAACGGGGTCCGCGGGCGGCGCGGACCGTGATGCGCAAGACGCCGCACCCGCTGCCGCCGCGGAGCGCTACGGACCGCTCGAGCTGCGCAGGATGCGCAAAGAGGATGGACGCATGCTGATCGTCTACGAGCACCGCGAGCAGACGAGCTCCGAGTGAGCGAGACGCGCTTCAACGAGCTGCGCGGCGAGCCGGTCGTCTACGCGATCCATCGTCAGGAGCGCACCTTCCTGCCGGACCGCGATCACTGCCCGCTCGACGCCACCAGGCCGGGCGGCCCCGCGACCGAGATCCCGCTGGCGCAGTTCGAGATCGTCGTGTTCGAGAACCGCTTTCCGGCTTTCCAAGCGCCGCACGGCGCGGCCGAGGTGGTGGTCTACACCGACGACCACGACAGCTCGCTCGGCGCGCTGCCGCTGGAGCGCATCGAGGACCTGATGTGGGTGTGGCGCGACCGCTACGAGGAGCTGCGCGCGCGCGCCGACGTGGAGTACGTCTACATCTTCGAAAACCGCGGCGTCGAGGTGGGCGTGACGCTGCACCACCCGCACGGGCAGATCTACGGCTACCCGTTCCTGCCGCCGGTGGCGGCACTCGAGCAGGCGGCCGACGCGCGCCTCGGCGAATGTGCCGTGTGCGCCCTGCTGCGCCGCGAGCTCGACTCCGGGAGGCTGCTGCTCGAGAACCAGGATGTCGCCGTGTACGTGCCGGAGGCGGCGCGCTGGCCCTACGAAGCGCACATCGCGATGCGCGAGCACCGCCGCAGCCTGCTCGAGTGCGAGCCGCGTGAGCTGCGCCTGCTGGCCGAGGCGCTGCGCGCGCTGGTGCGTGGCTACGACGCGCTTTTCGACCGCCCGCTCCCGTACGTGATGGCCGTGCACCAGGCGCCGACGGGCGCGACGGACGGCGCTCCTGCAGAGGGACATCTGCACATCGAGTTCTATCCGCCACTTCGCACCGCCGACAAGCTCAAGTTCCTCGCCGGCTCCGAGCAGGGCGCCGGCACGTTCATCTCCGACGTCCTGCCCGAGGACGCAGCCGAGCGCCTGCGCGACGCGATCGCCCGTGCCCGCTGAGCGCGTGGTCGCCTTCGCGCCGGGTCGCGTCAACGTGATCGGCGAGCACACCGACTACAACGACGGCCTCGCGCTGCCGTTCGCGATCGCCGCGGGCGTGACGGTGCGGGCGGGAGGCGAGCGCCGGGACGAGCTGGAAGCGGTCGCGCTCGACCTCGGCGAGAGCGACCGCTTCCCGCTGCGCGCGCCTTCGCGCGCCGAGGGCTGGCGCGGCTTCGTGCGCGGTGCCGCCGCCGAGCTTGCGGCCGCGGGCTATCAGCTCGCCGGCGGTCGTCTGGAGATCAGCGGCCAGGTGCCCCACGGCGCCGGCCTGTCCTCCTCGGCGGCGCTGACCGTGGCGGTCTGCCTGGCGCTGATCGAGCTGGGCGACCCTGAGCACAAGCCGCTCGACAGGCTGGCGCTCGCTCAGCTGTGCTCGCGCGTGGAGAACGAGTGGACCGGCGCCAACACCGGCCTGCTCGACCAGCTCGCGAGCCTGTACGGCGCGAGCGACGCCGCGCTCTGCATCGACTTCCGCGACCTGAGCGTGATCGAGGTGCCGCTCGCGCTCGAAGGCTGGCGCTTCGCGGTGGCCGACAGCGGCGATCGTCACGTGCACGCGGGCTCCGGCTACAACGAGCGGCGTCGCGAATGCGCGCAGGCGTGCGAGCTGCTCGGAATCAGCTCGCTGCGCGACGCGTCCCCCGACCGGCTGCAGGAGCTGCCGGAGACGCTGCGCAAGCGGGTGCGGCACGTACTCGAGGAGAATCAGCGCGTGCTTGCCGCGGTGCAGGCGCTGAACGGCGGCGAGCCAGGGCGGCTCGGCCCGCTGCTCAACAGCTCGCACGCGAGCCTGCGAGATCTCTACGAGGTATCCACGCCCGCCGTCGAGGCGACGGTGGCGCGGATGCTCGCTGCCGGCGCGGCGGGAGCACGGCTGATCGGTGGCGGCTTCGGCGGATCGGTGCTCGGCCTGTTCGCGCCGGGGGTGGCGCTGCCCGATCGTGCGCTGGAGGTGCGCCCGGGGCCCGGCGCGCACGTGCTCGCCACCTAGAGCCGCGCGCTCAACAGCGCCCCGGCGAGCACGACGACCGCCAGGGACAGCGCCGCGAGCGCCCCGTCGAGCGGCGTCAGCAGCGCCGCGCGAGAGAGCGGCTCGGAGCTGCCATCGTGCAGCCGCCGCACTCCTTCGATCGCGACCGTCCGCCGCCGCAGCTCGCGCGCCGCGGTGCTCAGGCGCCGCTGGGCAACGCTCAGCGCGGCGCACGCCAGCGCGATCAGCAGCCCCGGTGCACCGATGCTGAGCGTCTGTGCGAACCAGCCCGTGAAGGCGGGGAATGCGCCCCAGCCGACCGCGAACCACAGGTCGCTGTGGAACCGTCCGCCCGCGAGCTCGAGGTTGTACGCCGGCAGGAACAGCGCGCCGGCGAGCACGAACGGGATCAGCCACGGTGAGACCCACACGATGCCGCCGACGCCGATCGCGAGCGCTCCGCCCAGCGAGAGTGCCGCCGCGCCGCGCAGGGCGCGGTCGCTGAAGCCGCTGCCGAGCGGGCGGTCGTGCAGCTCGTCCAGCGCGTGCGCGGCGACGCCGACCGCCAGCCCGAACGCCGCGAGGCCCCACAGCAGCCGGTCGACGCGTACATGCGGCGCCAAGCCCGCTCCGAGCGCGAAGTAGCTCAGGTGCCATGCCGTGTACGGCGGGTGCAGCAGCGTCAGCGTGTCGCCGAGCCGCCCGCGCCCCAGCGCGTAGAAGGCGGGCCGAGGAGGCGAGGCGACCACTACTCAGGCGGCGCGGCGCGCCGCGATGATCACGCCGCCGCCGAGGCTCATGCGACGCACCGTGACGTGCTCGAGCCCGGCGCTCTCCCAGTAGGAGACGAGCCGCTCGAGCGGATGGCGCGCGTAGAAGTCGCGGATGCTGGGGCCGAGGAAGCGACCGACCTGCGCCCACTCGGTCGATGCCAGACGGCCCAGCGCGGGCAGGCCCACGGCGGTGTAGGACCGCCACGCCAAGCGCGCCGGCGCGAGCGGCGGCACACCGAACTCCAGCGAGGCGACGCGCCCGCCGGGCCGCACCACGCGCGCGAGCTCGGCGACGGTCGCAGCCGGGTCGTCCACGTAGCGCAGCAGATACGTGAACGTGAGCCCGTCGAAGCTCGCGGTCTCGAACGGCAGCTGCTCCGCCTGGCCCTCGATGAGCTCGACCCGCTTCGCGGGCGTGCCCGCGAAGCGCGCTCGCGCCGCGGCCAGCATCTCGGCGCTCTGGTCGATCGCGACGACCGAGCAGTCGGCGCGCGACAGCAGCTCGGCGGCGACCATGCCGGTGCCCGTCGCGACATCGAGCAGCCGCTGGCCGTCAGCGGGCTGCACGGCGTCGACGAGCGCGCGCCGCCAGCGCGGGTCCTGCCAGAAGCTCAGCGCCGCTGACAGCGCGTCGTAGCGCCGTGGCAGCGCGCGGAACAGATCGAGCGCCTCGCGCTTGCGGGGTGTGGCGGCGCGGTCGGCGCCGCTGGCGGCTGGGAAGCTCATCGTGTCGAGATCTGAAAGGCTAACGACCGTGTCGCCAGTGTTCCTCATCACCGGCGCCTCCAGCGGCATCGGCGAGGCGACCGCACGGCGGCTCGCGCGCGAGCCCGGCGCTTCGCTGGTGCTGGTCGCGCGGCGCGAGCAGCGCCTGCAGGGGCTCGCGGACGCCCTGGGGCCGGAGCGCGTGAGCTTCGTCGCGGTCGATCTCCTCGACGAGCACGCGCCGGCAATGGTGCGCGAGCACGTGCTGGAGCGCCATGGCCGGCTCGACCTGCTCGTCAACAACGCCGGCGCCGCCTGGCGCGCGCGCTTCGGCGAGGGCGGCTACGAGAACGTGCGCCGCACGATGGCGATCAACTTCGACGCGCAGCTGCGCCTGACCGAGGCGCTGCTGCCGCTGCTGCGCGAAAGCGCGCCTTCGGCGATCGTCAACGTCGCCTCGACCGCTGCCCGCGTCGCCCGCGCGGGCACCGGTGCGTACTCCGCCTCGAAGTTCGCGCTCGCGGGTTGGTCGGACTCGCTGTGGGCGGAGGAGAAGGACAACGGCGTGCATGTCGGGCTCGTGCTGCCCGGCTTCATCTCGACCGAGGGCTTCCCGCAGGCGGAGCTGACATCGCGTCCGCTCACGCGGCGGCTCGTCTCGACGCCCGAGCACGCGGCAGAGGCGATCTACGAGGCCGGCGTCGGCAGACGGCCGGAACGCTACGTGCCGCGTCCGTATTGGATCGCGGCGGCGCTGCGCGTGGTCACGCCCTGGGTGTACCGCCGCCTGATCGGCGGAGGTGCCGCAGCGATGATGACGACCACGACGGGCGCCGACATGGCGGCACGCAACGGGCATAGCACGCACCTCGCCGGCGGCGACGGGGCCGGCTCCCCGCGGCCGCCCGCCGAGCAGGGCACGGACTCGGGGTAACAGCCGGCCATCGCGACCACGGCGCTAGTCACCGGGGCCACCGGATTCGTCGGCGGCCGGCTCGCCAGATCGCTGCTGCGGTCCGGCGCACAAGTGCGCGCGCTGGTCCGCGACCCCCAGCGGGCACGCGATCTCGAGCGCGCAGGAGCGGAGTTGCGCCAGGGCGACGTCAACGACGCGGCCAGCCTGCAGGGCGTGGCCGACGGCGTCGACGTGGCGTATTTCCTGGTTCACGCGATGGCCGGCGGCGCCGGCTACGCCGAGCGCGAGCGCGAAGGAGCGAGCAACTTCGCGCGCGCGGCCGCGCGCGCGCGGGTCGACCGCGTGGCCTACCTGGGCGGCCTCGGCGAGCAGAGCGCCTCTGCCCACCTGCGCAGCCGGCACGAGACGGCGCTGACGTTGCAGCGCGAGGGGCCGCCATTGACGTATTTCCGAGCTGCGATGGTCGTGGGCGCGCAGAGCGAGTCCTACCGCACGCTGCGCTATCTGGTGAAACGACTGCCGCTGATGATCGCTCCCGCGTGGCTGAAGACCGAGACGCAGCCGATCGCGATCGACGATGTCGTCGAGTTCCTCGCGCGCGCGCCCTCCGTCGAGGCTTCGCGGGGCCGGGAGATCCAGGTCGGCGGCCCGGACGTATTGAGCTTCGACGAGATGCTGGACCGCATGGCACAGGCGACGCAGACCAGGCCACGGCCGAAGATTCCCGTTCCGTTGATCAGCCCGCGTCTGTCGGCGCTGTGGCTCGGTCTGGTCACTCCCGTCGACACGAACGTCGCGCGGCCGCTCGTCGAGGGGCTGCGCACCGCCACCGTCGTCACCGACCCGAGCGGCGTCGAGCCCTTCGCGATCGAGCCGATCGGCTTCGACGAGGCGTTGCAGCGGGCGCTGCGCGAAGAGGCTGCGGAGCGCGAGTCGCGATGAGGCGGTAGGAGTTCCACAATCCGGTGAGCAAGGAGATCGCTATCCGCAGCGACTCGATCAAGCTCGGCCAGCTGCTCAAGCTCGCCGGCGTGATCGACGGCGGCGGCGAAGCCAAGACGCTGCTCGAACACGAGCAGGCGCTCGTCAACGGCGAGCCCGAGTCGCGGCGAGGCCGCCGGCTGGTGCCGGGCGACACGGTTCGTCTCGCAGGCCATGACCTGCTCGTCGTCAGCGCCGGCTCGGGTGGACGTTGACGCAACCGCGACCGGCCGGCCCGGCCGGCGGGCCGAACGGCCCGGCCCTACAAGCTCGCGACGATCACCGGCTTGCTGGTGGGCACGACGCTTCCGCCGCGCGGCTCGGCGGTGACCATGATCTGCTTGACGCCGCTGATCGAGCCAGGTACGCCGACCGTCGCCCGGCCTGCGGCGCTGACGGTGAACAGCGCATCCGTCGGTTGCGCGTCGCCGCTGCGTTTGATCCACACCTCGTAGACGTGGTCGCGCGGCGACTGCGGCATGCCCGCCACGTCCAGCTCGGCGTGCCCGCCGCTGAGCTTCACTGCGACGGTCGCGTGCGGCACGGTGACCTGCGCCTGGATCACGCGACTGCTCGAGCCACCGTCCGAGCCGGCCACGGCGATCGCTATCGCTATCGCTATCGCGGCCAGTCCGGCCAGCGCCCCGAGCGCACCCCGCCGGGAGCCGGGCGCACGCCGGCCGACGCGGGCGCCCTCCCCTCGGCTCCAGCGGCTGCCGCCGCTCTGCGAGCGAGCGGACGCGGCGACGCGCGGCTCGCGCAGCCCGGCCTCCACGCGCACAGTGTCCATCACACGCCGCTTCAGCTCAGGCGGCGAGGCCAGCTGCGGCACGGCTGACGGAAGGGCCGAGGCGACTCGCTGCAGCGCCGCGACCTCGTCGCGACACACCGCGCAGCTCGAGAGATGCGCGACGAAGGTGTCGTGTTCGTCCTCGCCCAGGGCGCCCAGCACGTAGGCCGCGACGTCCTCGGCAAAGCGCTCGTGGCGCTCGTCGGCACTCATGGCGCCACCTCCAGTGCATCACCCAGCGCCGCTCGCATCTTCCCGAGACCCAATCGCATCCGTCCCTTGATCGTCCCGAGCGGCGTCTCGAGCATCGACGCGATCTCGCCGTGTGTCAGACCGCCGAAATAGGCGAGCTCGATGACGCGGCTCTGCTCGGCGGGAAGCTGGCCGAGAGCGTCGCGGATCTCGCGCGTCTCGTCGCGGCGAGCGAACTCCAGCTCGGTGCGCTCCTTGGCGGGGACCCGCTCTGCGAGGCCCTCGTCGGCGAGCTGGACGGCCTCGCGCGTCGAGCGTCGGCGCAGAGCGTCGATCGTGCGGTTGTGCACGATTCCCAGCGTCCAGGTTCGCACGCTGCCGCGGTTGCGGTCGTATCTTGCGCCGCTGCGCCACAGCGAGAGGAAGGCCTCCTGAACGATGTCTTCGGCCAACGATCGCTGGCCGCACATTCGACAGGCGAGCGAGAAGGCCGCACTGGAGTGGCGGTCATAGATGACCTCGAAGGCGGCCGCGTTTCCCCGGTATACGAGCTGCATAAGCTCCTCGTCCGCGAGCACGAGCAGCGGCGCAGCCGAGCCGTCGCCACCAGCTGATCGCAGCGGTTTGAACATGCGGGTCATTCTTACGGCAGTAGTGCGGCGACGGATCATTCGACGGGCCGACCCGGCGCGATCGCTGGCTCCTAGGCTGCGACCTGGTGATCGGCGGTCTCGGCCTGGGACCGCTCGTCGCCGACGGCGGCCACGTGCGGCTGCTCGCCCCGGACCGCTGCGACGTCGGGCTGCTCGCCCCCTGCCCCGGCGATGTGAGGCTGCTCGCCCCGGACGGCGCTCGGCGTCACTGTGGCGGGCGGCGGGCTCTCGCCACCGATTGCGTCCTTGAAGCCGCGCATGCCGTGACCGAGCGATCTGCCCATCTCGGGAAGGCGCTTGGCGCCGAACACCAACAGCACCAGGACCAGTAGAAAAGCTATGTGAAGGGGATTGTCGAGACCCATTGCGGTCCCTCCTGAGGTTTTGATTTCCCGCCCGTGATGGGCGGTTGAATGCTGTTCTTCGCGTCAGCAACCACGAAAGCGAGGCGCCCGCCGGATCGGCGAGGGCCTCGGGTTCACATCTTGATCAGCGGCCCTGCCTTCGCCAGCACCTGCGCCTTGGAGAGCGGACGGTCGAAGCCCTGGTTCGGAGTCGGGCTCTTGCCGATCAGCAGATCGATCGCGGCCGCGTGACGCGCCTCTATCTGCACGATCCCGCCGGCCGCGGCGAGGACCTGCTTGCTCTGCAGAGCGGGACCCGCGCCGTTGTAGGCGCCCACACCCGTGTTCTCCAGCACCGAGGCCAGGGCCAGAAATGCACGCTGACTGCTCACAGGGAACGCGAACCTCGGCTGCGCAACCGGTTTGCCACCCATCTGCTTGATGACTGACATGAGCGCGTTCACGTGGTCTGCCTCCTCTTCGCCGAACAGCTTGGCGTAGCTCTTCGCCTTACCGCTGAGGCCGACTTCTTTGGCCTTGACGTTGTAGAAGTCTGACTCGAGATACTCGAGCGTGAGCGCGAAGTTGAGGATTTCCACGTCCCCACCGCCACTCGCCCCGAATGCAGTCGCGATGTATGGCATCACCGCCGAGGCTCCATACAGAGCGCCTGTGGCGAGCGCGCCCTTGACGAGAAAGCTCGAGCGGGTCATGCCCTGCACCTCCACCCGGGCAAGCGACGAGTTGGCCGCTGCCGCCGTGATCAGCGTGTCTTCTGACATTTTCGTGTGTCTCCTTTTCTCGGCCTGCGCTACGCCAGGAAGGGTTTGACCGCCGCGAGCACGGTCGACATGTCGGCCGGTTTCGCGAACGCGCCATCGGGGGTGATCGCCTTGCCGAGCACCGTGCCCAGCGTCGCCGCATGCCGCGCCTCGACCGAGTGGATCGCGAGCGCCGCCGCGAGCAGTTCAGCGTTCTGGATGTTCGCCGCCTGGCCCAGGTAGGCCGCGGCGCCGAGGTTCTCGACGGTGTAAGCCAGTTCTGTCACCTGCTTCGCGTCTTCGATCGGGAATTTGCCGCTCGGCTGCGCAGCCGGCGTTCCGCCGAGCTTCATGACGGCGCCTTTGAGCGCTTCGACGTGGGTCTTCTCCTGCTCTCCGAAGGACTTGATCAGACTCGCCGACTTGCCCGAGAAGAAACCGGAGCTCACGACCTTTTCGTAGAACTCCGTCTCCAGGTACTCGAGCGTCAGCGCATAGTTGGCGATCGACACATCGCCACCCGTTGCGGCGGTGGAGCTCGACGAAGTGGGAGACGCTCCGCTTGCAGCCGTAGTGGATTTTTTGCTCGTGCTGCCGCAGGCGGCAAGGACGAAGGCGCCAAAGCTGGCAGCCGCGCCCGTGCCCGCCAACCGAAGGAAGCGCTTGCGGTCGACGTCGTCGCGCACCAGGCGCTCGACGAGCCCGACCGGCGTCCTCGGAGACTCCTCGTTGGGTGGATCAGACATCTGGGATACCTCCGCTGCTCGTTTGTGAATCATTGGTCGAACGACTCCTGCTCTGCATTCGCGCCGTGACCGCCGGCGGATCACTTCCTGTGATCGCCGGCGGCGCATTTCGCTGTGGAAGCCGGCTCTAGAGGATGAAGCCGGTGCCCTTTACGGCATTGAGGACCTTCGCCGCCGTGAGCGGGGTGTCGAAGGGCCCGTTCGGCGCGATTTCTTTGCCGGTCGGGTCGTTGAGCAGGCCGATCACACTGGCGTGACGCGCCTCGATCGTGAGGATCGAGACAGCAGCCTTGACATACGCGGGGGTTTTGATGTTCAGCGCCTGGCCGGAGTACGCGTGCACCCCGGTGTTCTCCAGCACCTGCGCGGTCTTCATGAACATGTCCGCATTGGTGTTGGTGCCTTTGAAGTCGAATTTCGGTGACTTCACGGCCTTGCTCGCAAGCGCCTTCTTGAGGAAGGCGACGTGCTTGTTCTCGTCTTCGGTGACGACTTTCAGGAACGCGGCAGCCTGCGGGCTGAGCGAAAGGTTGGCCGCGGTTGCACCGTTGTAGAAAGCCGCCTCGAGGTACTCGAGGGTGAGCGCGTAGTTGAGGATGCCGACGTCGCCTTTGCCGAATGAGGCGGGCGGCCGGCCCGGCTGACCCGCGAACGCTGCAGCGGGGACGAGCGCCGACAGGACCGCGCCGCCGCTGATCGCCGCGCCGCCCGCGACGCCGGCCTTCTTCAGAAAGCTCAGGCGTGTGTCACCAGAGACCTGCTCGGCGGCCTCGCGTACCGCACCGTCTACATCGACCTCGTCGAGGTTGATCGTAGGAACCATCGTCTTCACCGTCTTTCGGTTGGGGAACGTTGCCACACGCCCCCACGCGCAGCGCTTCAACTGCTCTCACTACGGGCGAGCGCCATCGGCGGATCATCGAGGTGATGCGAGCGGCGTCGCTGGGGCGCGGCTGCTCGTCGTCACCCCCAGCGGGGCGGCGTTCAGGATCCTGCTCGCCGGGGCGCCCGGCGGCTGGCGCGGCCGGGTCGGCTCAGCCGCCGAGCGGGTCGCGCCACATCTTCCACATCAGCGGCCCGCGCAGCAGGCGGAACTCCTCGGTGACGCGGAAGCCGTGGCGCGCGTAGAAGGCGATGTTCGACTCCTTCGAGGACTCGAGGTAGGCGCCCACGGCATCGCGGTCGCACTGGTCGAGCACCGCGCGCAGCACGCGCGAGCCGAGCCCGCGGCCCTGGGCGGAGGGCTCGGTGCCGAGCACCGCCAGGTAGTAGTGCGGCGGCTTGCGCGGGTGCGAACGCTCGAGTTTTTCCCAGCCCAGCGCGACCAGCGGCATGCGCGCAAGCAGGCGTGGGTGCCGGAACGCGGGCACCAGTTCGGCCGTCTCGCGCAGCGTCGCATGCCAGTGCTCCGGTGGCGCCCACAGCGCCGCGCACTGCAGATCCTCGCTCGCCCACACCTCTTCGCCGCCGAGCAGCTGGCGCATGCGCGTCGCCTGGAAGCGCTCCAGCGCGCGCAGCCGCAGCTCGTCGGGACGCCATGCCCATTGCGTGACGGGGTCGTCGTAGAAGGCGCGCGCGAGCATCTCCGCGAGCGCCGGCACGTCCTGCGCACGCACGCGCCTGACCGCCGGCTGCTCGCCCAACCCCGCGCGCGGCACCTGCGCCTGCTCGCTCATGCAGAGAACATATCCGCGCGCGCCGGGCTCAGCTCGAACGCCTCGGCCAGCAGCTCGTAGCTGTGCCGCCGGGCGCCGTGGTCGTAGGCGATGTTCACGGCGATCACCTCCTCGGCGCCATAGCTCTGCGCGACCGCTTCCAGCTCCGCGCGCACAGCCTGCGGCTCGCCCACCACGGCGCGCCGCTTGGGGCCGGGCTGCTCCTCGCCGCGCGAGGCCTGCTCGGCGAGGAAGCGCAGCGCCCGCTCGGGCGGAGGCACTGCGATCGGGCGGCCACGGCGCAGCAGCATGAAAGTCATGCGCCCGCTCGCTGCGATCGCCTGCGCCTCCTGCTCGGTGTCCGCGCAGATCACCCACACTGCGACGGCCGTGACCGGCCGGCGCTCGGCGTGTTCGTGTTCGGCGAAGCGCTCGCGGTAGACGCGCGCCGCCTCCGCGCCGCCGGCGTTGATGAAATCCGCGAACGCGTACGGCAGGCCCAGCTCGGCCGCCCACAGCGCGCTCTGCATGGACGATCCGAGCAGCCACGGCTGCGGGCGCTCGGGCAGCCCCGGCAGCGTCTTCGACAGCCGTGCGAACGGATGGTCCGCCGGCAGCCGGTCCTCGAGATAGCCGAGCAGCTCGGCCAGCTGCTGCGGGAAGTCTTCGGCGGCTGCCTGACGGCGGTCGCGCTGCAGCGCGAAGGCCGTGATCGGGTCGGTGCCGGCGGCGCGGCCGAGGCCCAGATCGATCCGCCCGGGATACAGCCCGGCCAGCAGGCTGAAGGTCTCGGCGACCTTGAAGGGGCTGTAGTGGGGCAGC
>DASWSH010000156.1:0-4920 GCA_036402735.1 Solirubrobacteraceae bacterium
GTCACCGCCAGGCGGCGGCCGAGGCCGTGCATGCTGCCGGCGACGACCAGCGCCAGCGGCGCGATCGCGGGGAACGCGTAGCGCCCGAATTCAGCCAGCACCGGGCGCATGCCGGTGGTGTAGAAGGCCGCCTCCACGCCCGCCACGACCGCGAGCGGCGCGAGAACGATCACCGCGACCTCGCCCGCGTGCGCGCGCAGCCAGACGCGCTCCCGGAAGGCGGCGCGCACCCCGAGCAGCGCGATCACCACCATCACGGCGAAGATCAGCTTGAACAGCCAGGGCGGAAACAGCACGTCGTACCAGCCGAACGCGCCGAAGCCACGTTCGACGAAGATCTCGTATCCAGCAGGCGTGCTCGTCGGGAAGTGCCGTGCCATGAACGGCAGCCGCGGCAGAAACACCTCCCATAGGTAGGCGAGGTAGCCAAACGGGTGCGCGAGCGCTTCCGAAACCGCGCTCGACGCCGCGCCGGCGACCGCCGCCGCAGCCACGCCGGCGGGATGCAGCGCAGACTGCAACCGTTTCGCGAGCCACCACGCTGCCACGGCACCGCCGGCTGCGGCCGCGAGCCCCGGCAGCTCGCTACGGCGGCGGTGGCGCCAGAGCGCGATCGCGATCCCGAGCCCCGCCACCGGATACAACGAGAACGCGGTCTGCTTGATCGCCGGCAGCGCCAGCAGCGTTGCGCCCAGCGCCAGCGAGGTCCATGGGCTCCAGCCGCGGCGCATGACCCGGATCAGCAGCCACATCAACGCTGCCGATGCGGCATTGACGCCGACGTCGTTGTTGACCGAGCCGGAGATGAACCCGTACATCGGCTGGTAGGCGATCAGCAGCGCAGCCAGCACCGCGACCCACGGTCGGCCGGGCGCGAGCTCTCGCCCCAGCAGGAACGCGAACAGCACGGTCAGCGCCCCCAGCAGCGCCGAGGCGATTCGCATCAGCGTGAGCTGGTCGAAGGGCGAGCCCGAGGCCAGCAGGTACGCCGGGGCGATCGCCGTGTAGTAGGCGGGGCCGTGTGTCGCCGCCGTCTCGCTGCCGCCGCCGTCGGAGGTGCTCGGGTGCTGCCTGGCCGCCGTTTCCCGCCAGCGCCGTTCCTGCCCCGCTTCCCACGGCGGACGTGTGTCACCGACCTGATGGTCGCTGTTGAACCCCATCGCTTCCAGCGCGAGCGTCTCGCTGCTGGACCATCGCGCCAGTGGCGAGCCGGGGTCCGGCGAGGGCGACTCCCCGCGTTCCACGACCGACTGTGTATATGCGAAGTGGTCGACCTCGTCGGGCGCCTGGAAGGGCGGCGTGATCAGCGACCAGCACGCGAAGTTGGTTGCCGCGATCGCGTACAGCCACAGCGCCATCCGCCGGCCGTCAAAGCGCCCGCCAGGCGCTGCCGCGGCGAGTGCCAGGCAACGGATCGCCAGCAGCGCGAGCGCAGGCAGCACGCCGAGCAGGATCAGCGCGTAGAGCCATGGCCCGACGAGCCCGGGCCGGAACAGCGAGGCGCGTCTGAGGATCTCGCTCGCCCGCGCGATGTAGCTGCGCGTGCTCCCCTGCGGCGGGAGGTACCACACGGCGATGCGCCCTGCGATCGGCTTGCCCTGCATGGTGGGGGCGCCGACGACCGGCGGCGCGGGCAGTGGCGTACCGCCCCACTCGACGGCCGCTGCCGCGGTCACGCACGCGGTCGCGGGACGGGCCGCCGACGCGGCGCCGACGCGCGGCACCCGGAAGTCGGCATAGCTGTCGCGGCCGGCCGGCACCGGCGCCAGCGCGCTGTGAACGGGCGGCTGCCCCGGGCGCTGCAGCGTCAACGCCAGCGCCGGGCGCAAGCGCGTTTGCGAAGTCAGCTGCAGCCTGACGCGCGCCGTGCCGGCGGGCAGCCGCAGCCCCGGCACGCACAGCGGCTGGTTGGGCTCGGCGGGTGCGATGAAGCCGAAGGTCTCGACGTTGTCGGTGCCGGTGAAGTAATCGCGCGGGCGCAGGCACCAGTACGCGGCCAGCAGCACCAGCGGCACGGCGGCCAGCGCAGCGGCGCGCCAGACGCGGGGGTCGCCGGCGAAGACCGCGGCCCGCGCCCACTCCAACCTCCGGCGCACGCTAGCGGCGGCGCAGCCCGATGATCGAAAGGAGGAACGAGGAGAAGAAGATCTGCAGCCCCACGATCACGAGCGTCGCCGCCACTATCGCGAGACGCTGTTCGGCCAGTGCGCCGAAGCCGCGCTCGATCCAGTGCACCACGATCACACCGCCGCCGATCACGCCGGCCGCGATGATCGCGCCGCCGAGCGCGAGACCGTGCTCGAGCCGGAAGCGCGCCCGCGCGCGGTCGAACCAGGCATCCCTCTCTCCCATGAAGTACGTGCCGTACGCATGTGCGCACAGGCCAAGACAGAGCACCTGCACGCCGACGGTGGCCAGCAGACAGCCGCCGATCAGCGTGTGCAGGTCCCAGGCGCGACCCAACACGCTGATGTGGAACAGCACGAACGCCGAGACGACCGCGCCGAACAGACCCATCACGGCCCCCGGCACGATGAACAGGTAGGTGGGGCTGTGCACGAGCAGGAAGCGCAGGTGCCGCCAGCCGTCCCGGAACGAGGCCAGCTTCGACTCGCCGCCGCGCGGGTGGTACTCGATCGGCACCTCGCTGATCACGAGCTTCTCCTTGGAGGCACGGATCACCATCTCGGAGGCGAACTCCATGCCTGTAGTCCGCAGGTCCAGGCGTGGCAACACGTCGCGCCGCAGCGCGCGCATACCGCAGTGCGCGTCGCCCACGCCCGTGCGGAAGAACAGGTTGAGGATGCCCGTCAGGATCGGGTTGCCGACATAGCGGTGCAGCCAGGGCATCGCTCCCGGCCTGATGTTGTCCATGCGGTCACCCATCACCAGCTGCGCGCCGGCGTCGAGCTCCGCGACGAAGCGCGAGATCTCGCCGAAGTCGTATGTCAGGTCGGCATCCGCCATCACGATGTACTCGCCCTTGGCGGCGGCGAAGCCCGCCAGGTAGGCGCTGCCGTAGCCGCGGCGGCGCTCGGTCACGACGCGCGCACCGGCCGCCGCGGCGATCTCGGCGCTGCGGTCATCGGAGTTGTTGTCGACGACCAGCACCTCGCCGGTGAGCCCTCCGCCCTCGAGCGCCGTGCGCGCGCGGCGCACGCACTGCTCGATGTTCTCCGCCTCGTTCAGGCACGGGATCACGACCGAGACGCACAGGTGCGGCTCCGCGAGGCGCTCTCGCGAGGGCGAGACGATTGATTGCTCGAGGGTGCTCATGCGGCGACGCAGGGGGCGCGAACGCAAATGCCCACACCCTGGAACGTACAACACGCGCCACGAGGAAAAGTGACGCCGGGACCAAGGTCGTAGAGCAACTCCCTCGCCACGCCCTCAGCGCCAGTGCGAGGGCAGCGCGCTGAGCCGGCGCTTGAGCGGGAGCGGCAGACGCCTGTGGTTTGCGCCGAGCACGAGCCCGAGCAGCTTCAGGCCCTCATAGAGCGCCGTATAGGGCAGCCAGCGGCGCTGCCCGCTGCGCCAGAGCCACGCGACCTCCTCTCGCGCATAGCGCACGGCGGCGGCGCGCAGCACGCGCGTCGACTGGCGATCGCCCGCGAGGTAGGCGCTCTCGGCCGAGACGCCCGAGTCGAAGAAGCGCCGCAGCGCGCCCAGCAGCGTGTAATTGTGCGAGTGGCGCACCGCGGCGCCAGGCTCGTAGACCACCGCGTAGCCCTCCAGCAGCACGCGCCGGCTCCAGTCCTGGTCCTCGCTCATGATCAGATCCTCGGGGAACGGAAAGCGCTGCCACAGCTCGCGGCGCAGCGCAGCGTTGACGTTGGAGAAGAGCGTCGTGTCCATCGTGAGCTCCGCGCTGGCGCCCGCGCGCTGCGTGCGCCGCTTCGTGCCGTAGAGGAAGTCGAGGAAGAAGCGCTCGGGCGGGCGCGCATGCTCGTGCGGCAGCTGGCGTCCGTACACGCCGGCGACGCCCTCGTCCGCGCGTAGCGGCGCGGTCAGCAGCGCCAGCCAGTCAGCGCCGACCGGGTATGCGTCCTGGCTGACGAACACGAGCAGCTCGCCGTGCGCGAGGCTCGCGCCGAGGTTGCGCGAGGCCCCGTGCGTGAACTCCTCCGCAGGGATCTCACGCACGAGCGCGCCGTGGCCTCGTGCCAGCTCGACGCTGCCGTCGCTGGAGCCCGAGTCGACCACGATCGTCTCGACCTGCTCGTCGATGCGCTGGCGCGCGATCGCCTCCAGGCAGCGCGCCAGCTCGCTCCCGCCGTTCTTGACGGGGATCACGATCGAGATCACGCGGCGAGAGGATAAGCCGTCACGCCCGTCCCGCCGCGCCTGCCCGAGCGGGCGCTAGGCTGGCGCGGCAGTGGATCAGCCGCCCGCGATCTCGGTGGTGATTGTCGCCTACCGCCAGCGCGAGGCGCTGGCCGAGGCGCTGCGTTCGGTGCAGGCAGCAGGCCGGCAGGTCGAGGGCGGCACGGAGCTGATTGTCGTCGACAACGGTGCCCTCGCCGGCTACGTGCGCGAGCTCGCGCCGGAGGCCAGGGTGATCGAGCCGGGCGAGAACCTCGGCTTCGCCGGCGGCGTGCAGCGCGCGATCGAGCAGGCGCGCGGCGAGTGGATCGCGCTCGTCAACGACGACGCGCGCATCGCACCGGACGCGCTCGCGAGGCTGCTCGCGACGGGATCGCGCGACGAGCGGGTCGGTGCGGTCGCCGCCCAGGTCCGCTTCGAGGCCGCGCCCGACCGGATCAACTCGGCGGGGATCGCCGTCGACACGCTCGGCGTCGCGAGCGAGCGGCTCGCGGGGCGCCCGGCGGCCGAGGCCGGCGAGGCGTGCGAGGTGTTCGGCGCGAGCGGCTGCGTCGCGCTGTACCGGCGCGCGATGCTCGAGCAGACGGGCGGGCTGGA
>DASWSH010000157.1:0-1839 GCA_036402735.1 Solirubrobacteraceae bacterium
GCTCTTACCGCACCTTTTCACCCTTGCCGGCGACCGCGGACGGTCGCTTAGGCGGTGTTCTTTCTGTTGCACTCTCCGTCGGGTTTCCCCGCCTGGGCGTTACCCAGCACCCTGCTCTTCGGTGTCCGGACTTTCCTCGCGGCCCCAGGGGCCGCGCGGCTGCCTGGCCTGCAAGCTCAGCATATCGCCGGTCTGCGCAGCCATGATGTCCCGGTGTCGCGGCCTCACCCCATCGTGCGCGGCGGTTTTCGCGCGCGCTTCGCCGTGCTGACCGCGGGCCTCGTGCTGTACGGCTGGGGCGACCTGCTGACCGTGCGCGCGGATGTCGGGCTCGGTCCCTGGGACGTGCTCCATCAGGCGATCTCGCGCCACGCGCACGTGAGCTTCGGAGTCGTGATGGTGGCCACCTCGTTCGCCGTCCTGCTGCTGGCCGCTGCGCTGGGCGAGCGGCCGGGCCTCGGCACGCTGATGAACGCGCTGGTCGTCGGCTCCTCGTTCTACGTCTTCGACCGGCTCGACCTCGCGCCGCGTCTGCACGGCGGCGTCGCGGGCATCGCGCTCGACCTCGCCGGCATCGCCGCAATCGGGCTCGCCAGCGCGCTCTACATCGGCGCCAGCATGGGCGCCGGGCCGCGCGACAGCCTGATGCTCGCAGTGGCGCGCCGCGGCGCGCGCATCTCCGTGGCGAGCGTGTCCATCCAGGTCAGCGCGCTCGCCGTGGGCTGGATCCTGGGCGGATCGGTCGGCGTCGGCACGCTGCTCTTCGCGTTCGGCCTCGGCCCCTGCATGGAGGCCGCGTTCTGGGTGCTCGTGCGCCTCGGGGTGACGCAGCCGCCGCATCCGCAGGCGGTCGTCGCCGCAGCCAGGCCGGCGATCGGCTCTAGGTGAGGCCGGCGGGCACTTCGGCGCCGCCCGCGAGCTCGGCCGCCGTCTCCGACAGCTCGCCGCGCAGCCGCTCCTCGCGCGCCAGCCAGAGCTTCATCGCGAAGGCTCCCACCGTCACGCTGTCCCGCGTGCCGCACTCCGGGCAGCGCCGGTGCGCCACGCGCCGTCCGTCCGCGAGCAACCAGATGCGCTCGAGCTGCAACAGCTTCGAATCGCATTCGCGGCACCGGATCAGCGGGAGCATGGTTTCATCCTGACGTTCATCTATGAGGGTTCGGTTAGGGCTGGGTTCCGGTTTCGTAGTCGTTCCGTGACGATGCGGCGCGTTCCAGCGTTCGCGCGGCGAGATCGGGAACCTGCATCTCAACCTAGGTGGTGTTTTCCTCTCCATGGAATACGCCTCTGCGCTTCGACAGGGTCCGGGCGTGCTGGGTTCCCTCGCGCACGTCTGGTAGAAGGCGAGCAGTGAGCGACATCGAGCACCTGAGGGAGCCGTCCGCGGTCAAGGCGTTTGCCGAGCAAGCGCGCAGCGAGGGCAGGCTCGCCCTCGACACCGAGTTCGTCTGGGAGCGCACCTACAGCCCCGTGCCGTGCCTGCTGCAGCTGGCGACGGCCGAGCGGGTCGCGGTGCTGGACCCGCTCGAGGATGTCGACGTCACCCCGATCTCCGAGCTGGTCGGCGACCCGGCCGTCCAGCTCGTGATGCACGCGCCGGCCGGCGACCTGCTGCTCTTCGCCACGCGCTACGGCGTGCGCGCGACCAACGTGTTCGACACGCAGCTCGCGGCGGGCTTCGTCGGCCACGGCATCTCGATGGCCTACGACCGCCTCGTCGAGCGCGTCGCAGGAGTCACGCTGACCCACAACGAGACGTTCAGCGACTGGTCGCGGCGCCCGCTCACGGAGGCACAGATCGAGTACGCGGCCGACGACGTCCGCTACCTCTTCGCGGTC
>DASWSH010000158.1:0-2394 GCA_036402735.1 Solirubrobacteraceae bacterium
CTTCGACTCGACCAAGGGCGTGTACCAGCCGAAGGCCCGCTTCGCGTACCTGTTCCCGAGCCCGAAGGCCGCGCTCATCCTGATCCGGCTGAAGCCGACGCTCAGCGACACACAGCGAAAGGCCGCGATCGGGCTGATCAAGACCGCGGTCGGCGAGCCGAAGTTCGCGCTCAAGAACGGGCAGCGCTACATCGTCACCGGCGTCCCGGTGGTGGTGGACAGCCTCGCGTCGGAGGTCCAGAAGTCGATCTTCGTGCTCCTCGCCGCCGCGCTGCTCGTGATGGCCGCCACGCTGATGCTCGTCTTCCGCACGCAGGCGCGGCTGAGGCTGCTGCCGCTCGCTCTCGCACTTGCCGCCGCGGCGATGGCATACGGCTCGGTCGCGCTGGCCGGGCACGAGCTCACGATGGCGTCGATCGCGGCGCTCCCGGTGCTGATCGGGTTGGCCGTGGACTACGCGATCCAGCTGCAGGCGCGCTTCGACGAGGCGCGCGCGGAGGGGCTCGAGCCGGCGGCATCGGCGCGGCGCGCGGCGGCGCGCGGCGCTCCCACCATCGCGGGCGCGGCGCTCGCGACGGCAGCGGGCTTCCTCGTGCTGCTGCTCTCGCCGATACCCATGATCCACGGCTTCGCGGTACTCGTGATCGTGGGCATCGCGCTTGCGCTCGTGTGCGCGCTCACCGCCGGGCTCGCGGTGCTGACGCGCTTCGGCGAGGCGCGTCCCCGCCCACGCGATCTGCCGCCGCTCCTGCCCGGCGTCCGCTCGCGTGCGGCGGCGCTGCGCGGTCGGCTCGCGGGCGGGCCGCTCGACGACGGGTTGCGCGTCGGCGTGATGACGGGGCTTGCGGTCGTGCTGCTGGGCGCGGCGGCGGAGGTCAATTCGCTGGCGATGTGGATCGTCGCGCTCGTGGTGCTCGTGCCGCTCGTGAGCCTGCTCGCGCTGCTCCCGCACGGGCGCTCCGAGCTCTTGCGTGCCTCGCGCGAGCGCGGCCGGCGGCTCCTCGGGTACGCCGTCGAGCAGCCGCGCAAGGTGCTTGCAATCGGGCTCGCGCTGGCCGTGGTCGGCTGGATCGCCGACACGCAGATCCCGATCCAGTCGGACGTCAGGCAGCTCGTGCCGGAGAACCTGCCGGCGCTCCGTGACGTGAACCAGCTCGAGAACGCGACCGGCGTGTCCGGCGAGATCGACGTGACGGTGCACGGTGACGTCACGTCCCCGCCGGCCATTCAGTGGCTGACAGACGTCCAGCAGCGCGTGCTCGCCGCGCACGGCTTCCGGACGGGAGACACGTGCTTCAAGAAGCCGAACCCGCCCGAGCTGTGCCCCGCGCTCTCGCTCACCGACCTGTTCCAGAGCCCGGGCGCGGTGCAGAGCGCGGCCGCGCTGCTCTCCGTGGTGCCGCCCTACTTCGCCCAGGCGGTGGTGACGCCCGACAAGCGCACGGCGACGATCGCGTTCGGCATCCGCTTCATGGCGCTCGATCGCCAGCAGGCGGTGATCGACGACATCCGCTCGAAGATCCGCAACCCGCCGGCCGGCATCCAGGCGGACGTCGCGGGGCTGCCCGTGCTGGCGGCCGAGGCGAACGCGAAGCTGTCGTCCGACTGGCGCCGCTTCGCGATGCTGCTCGCGGCGCTCGCGGCCGTCTTCCTGGTGCTGCTCGTGCTGCGGCGGAAGCTGTCGGAGGCGATCGTCCCGCTCATCCCGATCGCGCTCACGACCGGCTGGTCGTCGCTGATCCTTTACCTGCTGCCGATCCCGCTCAACCCGATGTCGGCGACGCTCGGGGCGCTCGTGATCGCCATCTCGACCGAGTTCAGCATCCTGCTCTCGGCGCGCTACCGGCAGGAGCGTGATCGCGGCGGCGACACCGTCGAGGCGCTCGAGCGCGCGTACTCCTCGACCGGTGCGGCCGTGCTCGCGTCCGGCGCCACGGCCATCGCCGGATTCGCCGCCGTGGTCGCGTCGGACATCCAGATGCTGCACGACTTCGGCGCGGTGACCGTGATCGACCTGACGGTGTCGCTGCTCGGCGTGCTCATTGTGCTCCCGGCAGCCGTCGTGTGGGCGGAGCAGCGCGGGCGGCTGCGCGCGTCCGATCTCGATCCGCGCCCGCTCGCCCGGGCCGCGTGGTCAGGGCTGCGCGAGCTTCCGGGCACCGTCGCCCGGATGCGTCGTGCCTGAGGACCGCTTCGGCGACCTCGGCGAGCCGCGCCCGAGCGCCGGCGAGCGGCTTGCCGACCTCGAGCGCACCGATCCGGAGCGACCCTCCGCGCCGCGGCGGCGCGAGCCGGGCAGGAGCTACATGTGGGTCGTCGGGGTGGCGGGTGTGATCGCGATCGCGGTCGCCGGCATCAACTCGCTCGGCAATGCCGGCGGCGGCTCCAACGGGC
>DASWSH010000159.1:0-7908 GCA_036402735.1 Solirubrobacteraceae bacterium
GTGTTCGCGGTTTCTGGCCAGTGGCCGGGGGTGCCGAGACGCTCTATTGCCTGCTGCATGTCGCGGAGGACGCGTGCGTCGATCTCGACCTTGCATCCGAGCGGGTCGTCGTGGAACTCGACGGTCATGTGATCGCCGCCCCGCGGTCTGCGGCCGAGCGGCTCCAGTTCTCGCCCCATGCCCGCACCTGGCTGCCCCTCCGAGCTGACTTCGTAGACGTCGCCGTCGATGATGCGCGCGTGCGTGCTGAGCGCCACGCGCCCCGGCCGTTCTTCGTACATCACGAGTTCGTCGCTGCGATGCAGCTCCGGCACCAGATCCCGCACGAACATCCGCTGCGCCTCCTCCGATGAGACGGACATCGTGAAGCTGCGGGTCAGCTTCGCCACCGCCGGGTGGCCTACTCGACCGGGCGATACCCCGAGCAGACGAGGCGCATCCAGCCGATCTTCCCGTCCTGCTCGGTGAGGTAGCCCTGCTGCTCGACGACGAAGTCGCCTTCGGGGTTGCTGACGCGGACGCGGTAGAGCAGCCGCTCGCGGTCGGCCACGGTGTCCGTCTCCACCGCCTCGAGTGCCTCGATCTGGTCGGAGTCTTCGAACCATTTACCGAACACGATGTCGAGCACCTGCCCGGGGTCATCCGCCTCCCAGGCGCGTTTCGGCGTCAGCGCGCGGAACTCGATCTGCGGGTGCAGCAGGCCGCGCAACGCGTCGGCGTCCTTCTCGGCGAGAGCACGCGCGAAGCTCGCGCCGATCGTGTCCGTATCGGCCATCGCGTGAAGCGTACTTCGATGCGAAGCAGCAGACCGTGGCGCCGCCAGGCCCGGCACGCAGCGTCCGCCGCTACTTGACCGTCAGCGTCCCGTACATGCCGGCGGGCCTGTGGCCGGGGGCCTCGCAGAAGAACGTGTACGTGCCCGGTTTCAGGTTGACCGCGACCGTAGCCGTGGTCTTGGTCGTGAAGGGGCTGGCGCCGACCTTCGCGCCCTTGGGTGTCGCGCCGCCTTCGCCCGTTTCGATCGCGATGTTGTGGCTGACGCCTGAGGCATTGGGCATTTCGATCGTGACCGCGCCGGCTTTGGCGCTCGCCTTGTTGCTCACGTAGGCGAGCTGCCCGCTGGGGCTTGCGGCGATCGAGAGCTTGCCGTTCTGCTCGACCGCGGGCTTGCCCGCGCCGGGCGCTTCGACGGCGGTGGCGAGCAGGCCGGTGTCCTTGCCGCTGCGATCGACGACCCGCGAGACGTATGCGGCCACGTCGCTCAGCGCCGAGCCCTTGACGAGGTCTTTCGGCATCGCGCCCTTGGGGTTGGGAAACTGGATCTGTCCTTCGACGGCGCCGCGCACGGTGCTGCGCTCGAGGCCTTCGGCGATGCTCGCGCGGAACGATTCGTCGAGGTTCGGCCCCACCAGGCCTTTGGTGCCGGCACGGTTGAGCGTGTGGCAGGAGCCGCACTTGGCCACGAACGCCTTCTTGCCCGCGATCAGGTTGACGTTGTCTTCGGCCTTCAGCGTGCCGCAGCCGGCGACGGCCAGCGCCGCGAGAAGCACGAGCAGACCGAGCGTCCCCCCGCGCGCCCGACGGCGCGCGGAGCCAGCGCACGAAGAGCGCCGAACGGCGCTCTGTTGGGGTCCGATCCGCATGCGAGGCCGGAAGACTATCCGAAGCCGCGGTTGCCCCGCCGAGCCGTGGAACCGGGCCGGATGGCCGGTTCAGGGCACGCTCAGCTCGTCCAGTTCGCCCTGCGCGGCCGCTATCACACCGCGTGCAACCCCCTGCCAGGACCAGCTCCGTCGCACCTCGGCGACGAGGCCGCTGCGCGTCCGCTCGCGCAGCTCCTGATCGATTGTCAGCCAGCCGACCAGGCGCTCGGCGAGCGCCTGCACGGCATGGTCGTCAACCGGGAAGGAAAGGCACTCCGCCGCCTGCGGCGGGATCGACCGGGCGAGCGCCGCACTCACCTCGGCCAAGCCCGAATGGGCCGCGACGACCGGCAGAGCGCCGCACGCCGCAGCCTCCGCCGCGACCATGCCGAACGCCTCCGGGAAGGTGGAAGGCGCGACGAGCGCCTCGCATGCCGGCAGCAGCTCCGCGAGCTCCTCATGCTCGAGCCGCCCCGTCAGCACGATCCGCTCGGGCAGGCGCTGCGCCTCGCGCAGATAGCGCTCGCGCTGATCGCCGCTCAGCGCCGCCACGAACGCCAGCAGGTGGCGCAGGGGCTGCGCGGCCGCGCCCCCGCCGTCCGCGCGCCCATCCTCCCCACCGTCACCGCCCTCAGCGCCCATGTGCTCCCGCTCCAGATCACGCCCGGCACGCGCCAGCGCCTCGACGCCGGCGAGGTCGCCCGCCCCCAGCAGCGCGATCAGCCGTTCGGCGCCCTCCCGATAGGCGCCGAAGCCCACGACCACCAGCCGCGCCTGCGGCACCTGCTCCAGCACCAGCGGCCAGGATGCGATCAGCAGGTCGATGCCCTTCGACACGATCAGCTTGCCGACGAACGCGACCAGCCGGTCGCGCTCGGGGTCGATGCGCGCCAGCGCCCGTCCGGCCGCGGCGGCGTCGCGCTGGAACGCGCTCACCGGCTCCGCCGCTGCGGGCGGCGACGCGACGCCGGCCCCGCCGGGAACGCCGGCGCCTTTGCCCCGGTCCGCCTGAAGGCGCTCGGCCAGCGCCCGCATCTGCGCGATCGCCTCCGAGCGCTCCCGCGGCACGAAGCGCTGCACGTCGACACCGGGCGGCCCGAGCCGTGTGCGCTCGCGCACCTGCGGCTCCTGCAGCGCCTCCCACAGGCTGCTCGCCGTGTGCAGCGAGCCGACGAGGATGCCCGCCGCGCCCAGCGCGCCCTCGCGCGCGGGCGCCAGGAATCGCTGCGGCTGCGGCTTGACCGTGTACTCCAGCGCGCTCCCATGCACCTTGACCGCGTACCGCAGCTCCGCACCCAGCGCGCGCGAGAGGATCACAGGGCCCATAACGAGATGGTTGGCCAGGGCGATCTCGGGACGCGCGAGCGCTGTCACCTCGCGCACCGCCACCACGTTCGCGGCGATGTAGCGCTCGACCTCCTCGTCGCTGCATTCCGCGAACGTCCTCGCCTCGATTCCCTCGTAGCGGTCGGCTACGTACACGGGCAGAAGACCACCGATGTCCGGCCGGTACAGCGTCGCGCCGGCGCTGCCCGGCGCCGCTTCTCGCAACGTGCGCACGCGCAGCGTGCCCTGCTCCCAGTCTCCCGCCGCCGTCAGGAACGCATGCTCGTCGGGATGACGCTCCTGCGCGAGGATGTGGACCTCGTGCCCCATCCGCGTCAGCGCTTCGACGAGCCTTGCGTTGTAGACGTTCGAGCCGGTTCCCGAAAGCAGGTAGCCGTGGAAGATCAGCACGCGCACGGCCGCTCAGGCTACCCGCGGGCGCGGGCGTGCAGGAGCTGCGCCCTGTCACGGGCGTTGCCGCCGGAGCCGTCGGCGGCTCCTATAGAGTTCCCCTCGTGAGCACCGCACAGCGCTACCGCCTGCGCAACCCCGCCACCGGCCGTGAGATCGTGCTCGAGGCGGAGCCCGGCGAGATCTACCGCGACCGTGACACCGGCGAGACGCTCGAAATCGTCGGCAAGGTCCTGCCGCTGACGCCATCTGGCTCGCGGCTGCCATGGGCGGTCGAGAACCTGCGTTTCTGCCCCTGGTGCAAGCAGATGGCTCAGAAGGACCTCAACGACTGCCCCACCTGCGGCAGGCGCATGGGGCCGGTCGGACCTCCTCCAGCGAGCTGAGCATGAAGCTGCTGCGAACGCGCATCGCGCTTGCAGCCGTCGCCGGCGTGCTCGGCGCGTTCGGTCTCAGCGCGTGCGGCGGCAGCAGCGTCTCCGACGCGGTGCCCAAGTCGACGCCGGACATCATCCCGCCGAGCGACACCAGCGCGGAAAAGGCCGCCGCGCAGACGACCTCCACATCCACGACCTCGACGAACGGCAAAACCGGCACCAGCCCCACCGGCACCACGGGCGAAGAACCCGAATCTGAATCCAGCGCCGAAGCGCCCGCCAAAGAAAGCTCCGAAGGCACAGGCGGCGCTTCCGGCGGCACCGGCAGCGAAGAAAAAGCGCCCGAAAAAACGAAAGAAAGCGAAGCCAGCTCGAGCCCGACCGGCGGCGCCGGCGCTCCCTAGCCGCCGCGAGCACGCCTCGCGTCCCGCATACGCTCTGCTGTCCGAGGGGCGCGTAGGCCAAGCCAGGCAAGGACGCAGCGGGCGAAGTGTGCTCCGCACACGAGTCCGCGAGGACGCGGCCTCGCGCCGGCATACGCTCCCCTCAGGGGGTTGAGATGACGGTCCCGCTGTAGGTCAGGCGCGCCGTCTGGTACAGGCAGAAATACTGCACCGGTGCGCCGATCTGCGTGTGCGTCGTCTGCGAGCTCGTGCTCGTGCACTGCTTCTTCGGCCGGCTCGCGCGCCATGATGTGTCGTTGCCGAAGCCCAGCGCCAGCGCCGGCGCCCAAGTGGGCACGGTCAGCGCGATCTCGTCGCCCTTCTTGACGGGGATCGTCGTTTCGAGCGCGAACTGCGCGGTCTTGCCGAAGTACGGCTGGAGCTTCACGAGCGGGCTCTGCGCGACCAGCTTCCACGTGAGGTTCGGCGACTTCTGCGAGCGCAGCACCGCGATCGACGCTTCCGAGACGCCACCCTCGTTGGTGTTGAAGAACTTCGTCTGCGTCGCGTTCGGCTTGCCGAGCGTGATCGTCCAGGCGACCAGCGTGCCGTCCTTCGGCACGCCCATCGGGTTGCGCACCGATCCGACCTTGACCTGGAAGCCGGTCGTACGGCTGACAGCCAGGCAGGGGCTCGACGGGCAGCTCGGCACGGTGGCGGGGTTGGTGGCGCCGATCACGCCCACTTCCTTGAGCGTCGCCGGAGCGACCGCCGGTAGGGCGAGCGCGAGCGCGATGCTCGCCAGGATGGCTGTCTTGATCCGTCTCATGTGTGGCATTTGAACACGCCCCCGCGCCGTATGTAGCGGTTCTATTTCGCTAGCTCCCGATCAGTTCCTGCGCGGCGGCCGCGATCGCCTCGGGATCGCCCTGCTCGGGCACCCACGGCAGGCGCAGCGGATCGTCAGCGTAACGAGGGATCACGTGGATGTGGAAATGGAACACGGTCTGCCACGCGGCGCGGCCGCATGCGTTGAGCAGGTTGACGCCCGCCGCGCCCAGCCGCTCGGGCATTCGCTGCGCGAGCCGCTGCGCGGCCAGCACGGTTGCGGACAGGTCCTCGGCGCCGATCTCCAGCAGGTCGGCCGAGTGCGCGCGCGGTATCACGAGCGCGTGCCCGCGCGTAGCCGGCGCGATGTCCATGAAGGCGATCGTGCGCTCGTCCTCGTCGACGATGCGCGAGGACAGCTCGCCGGCGACGATCTTGCAGAAGATGCAGTCGGGGTCTGACACGAGCGGAGATCCTAGCGACGCGCCAGCGCGGCGCGCGCATGCGCCAGCGCCTGCTCGGGCGTCTCGACCTCGCCCGCGTAGCGCGCCTCTGCGAGCTCGTCGAGCAGCCGGCCCAGCTGCGGTCCGGGCACGATCGCCAGCTCCCGCGCCAGCTCGTCGCCGCGCAGCAGCGGCTCCGGCGGCCCCGTCTCGCGCCACGACAGCGCCTCGCCGATCAGCTGGTCCGCGACGCGCAGATGCGCGTCGATCGCCTGCTCGGAGGTGCGCCCCCGCGTAGCCAGGCGGTCCGCGACCGACAGCACCGACACATCCGCCGCCACCGGCGCGCAGGCCGTCAGGTAGCGGTACACGGTGCGGCGCGCCAGCGGCTGCGGCTCGTGTACGAGGAAGCCGAGCCGCAGGTGGTTGCGCACCAGCGCTGCGACGTGCGCGCGCAGCCGCTCACTGGTGCGCAGCCTCGCCAGAATCGCTCGCGAGAGCTGCTCGCCGGCCGCGTCGTGGCCCATGAACGTGATGCGACCGCCCGCACGAACCTCCCGCGTCTGCGGCTTCGCCACGTCGTGCAGCAATGCGCCCCAGCGCAGTCCCTCGCCGCGGCTCAGGCCGTCCGCCAGCGGCTCCGTCAGCAGCTTCGCCAGCGAATCCCGGTGCGGCGCCGTCGCCGGATCCGCCTCTGTGCATTCCGGCCCTGCCGTCCCCGTCAGCTCGATGGCGCGGTCGAGCACCTCGAGCGTGTGCTCGTACACGTCGGCGTGGTGGTACTGGCTCTGCTCGATGCCCCGCAGCGCCTCCAGCTCGGGCAGCGCCACCGCCAGCGCTCCCAGCCGCGAGATCAACTCGATGCCCGCGCGAGCATCGGGCGTCGCGAGCGTGCGGCGCAGCTCTACGAAGATGCGCTCGCCCGACACCTCCGCGAGGCCCTCCGCCTGCTCGCGGCCGCGACGCAGCGCCTCCTCGTCCGGCTGCAGGCCCAGCTCGACCGCGACGCGCGCAAGCCGCAGCACACGCAGCGGATCCTCCACGAACGCCTGCGGCGCCGCCACGCGCAGGCGCCGCGCGCGCAGGTCCGCGGCGCCCCCGAGCGGATCGATCGGCTCGCCGCCGGCGAGCGGCTGCGCGATCGCGTTGACCGTGAAGTCGCGCAGCGCCAGATCGCCCTCGATCGTCTCCGCACGCAACCGCTCGAGATCGACCTGCCAGCTGTTGTCGCGCGCCACCACCCTCCAGCTGCCGAACTGCTCCGAGAGCGCGAACGCCGCCGCGCGACCGCCCGCGCGCGCGACCGCACGCGCCGCCTCGGCGGGATCGCCCGCGACCACAACATCGAAGTCGGCCGTCGCGCGCCCGAGCAGCGCATCGCGCACCGCGCCGCCGACCAGCCACGCGCGCGTGCCCGCCAGCGCGCTGCGCGCCGCCTGCAGCCCCACCTCGCTCATGCGCTGCTCTGTGCCTCGCCGTCGCGGTGGTAGGAGCGCGGCACGCGCGGCGTCAGCCCGCACGTGATCTCGTAGTTGATCGTGTCGAGCCGTCGCGCCACCTCCTCCGCGGTGATGCGGTTGCTGCCCTGCAAGCCGATCAGGATCGCCCGCTCTCCGCGCAGCCGCTGCGGCTCGCCGCGCCACCCGTCCGGGCCGCCCGGCCCGCCGTGCGGGGCCTCAGCGCCGTTCTCCGGCCCCAGCTCGACGGTGACGCTGTCCATGCTGATCGTGCCCACGAGCTGGTGGCGCTCGCCTGCGATCAGCACGTCGGCGTTGTTCGAGAGCCCGCGCCGCCAGCCGTCGCCGTAGCCGACGGGCAGCACCGCGATCCAGGTGTCGTGCTCGGCGACGAAGCGGCGGCCGTAACCAGCCGACTCGCCGGCCGCGAAGAGCTTCACGTCGGCGACGTAGGAGCTGAGCTCGAGCGCCGGCTCGAGCGCGCGCTGCGCGGGGTCCTGGCCGAACGGGTCCATGCCGTAGATCGCGATTCCGCAGCGGACCATGTCGAACTGCGAGCTCGCGTCGCGCAGCACCGCGGCGCTGTTCGCGGCGTGCACGAGGATCTCCGGGTGCCGTCCGCGGACCCGCTCCGCCCAGCGCGTGAAGGTGGCGAGCTGCGACGCGAAGAAGCCGTCGTCGGAAAGCTCGTCGGCGGTCGCGAAGTGGGTCATGACGCCTACCAGCTCGACGCCGTCGCTCGCGGCTGCGGCGTCCGCGACATGAGCTGCCTGCTCGGGATCGCGCGTGCCCAGCCGACCCATGCCGGAGTCGAGCTTCACGTGCACGCGCCCGCCGCCGGCCGCCTCGACGGCACGCAGATACGGCTCGCTCCACACCACCACGTCTCCGCCGGCGGCGAGCACAGCGGCGAGTTCGTTGGGCGTGAGCGTGCCCATCACCAGCACCGGCACGTCCTGCAGGCCCGCCTCGCGCAGCTCGCGCAGCTCGGCGGCGCTGACGACGGCCAGCCAGCTCGCGCCGCCCGCGAGAGCGGCGCG
>DASWSH010000160.1:0-3511 GCA_036402735.1 Solirubrobacteraceae bacterium
CTGCGCTCGCCGCATCCTGAACCGCAGGTGTCGTTCGCCGAGGGGGTGGCTCTGTCCGGCGACGGCAACGTCGTACTGCTCGGTGCGTCGCCACGCACAGAATCGGCCGGAACGAAAGCAGCCGGATACGTCTTCACCCGCGCCGGCGGTGACGTCTGGACATCCGCTGCGGTGCTGACGATGAGCCGGCCCTGGCTCGCCGCGCTGTCGTCAGACGGCAGCACGATCCTTGGGCCACCCGACCTCCACAACGTCGGCGAGCGCGAAGAACAGCGAGGGCCCGGACAGGTCTTCGCGCGCGCCGGCGGCGGCTGGGGGGAACAGGCAACGCTTGCCCCCACCGACGCGACAGGCGTCGACAGCGAAAGCTTCGGAGGGCACTTCGCGCTTTCCTCCGACGGCAGCACAGCGCTCGTCTCCGAAGGCCCGGGAGTCGCGTGGGTCTTCAGCCGCAACGGCGAATCCTGGACCCGGCAGGCGCGTCTTCAGGTTGAAGGGGCGGCGGGACGCGGAGGGCTCGTGGCGCTTTCGGCTGACGGCAGCACGGCCGTGCTCGCCGGCCCATCAGCCCCGGGACCAGTCGCCGCGTGGGTTTTTTCCCGCACGGCTGGTGCCTGGAGCAGCCCGGCGACCCCCCTCACCGCCAGCGGCGAGGGCCCACGCCCGCCCGGCAGTACCGAAGAACAAGAAAGCTTCGCGTCGAGCCTCGCCATCTCTGCAAACGGGGACGTCATCCTCGTCGGGGCGGAATGGGACTCGGGCGATACCGGTGCGGCATGGCTCTTCACGCGGTCGGGATCCGGATGGATGCAGCAGGGACCGAAGCTGACCGTGAACAGCCCATCCCCCAAAGAGCGGTTCGGCGACAGCGTGGCGCTTTCCGCAAGCGGAGCCACCGCGCTGATCGGCGGCGTGGGCCATGCGGAGCACCCGCCGGAAGGTTCCGCACCGGAAGGCGCAGCGTACGTGTTCACCCGATCTGAAGCCGGTTGGACGCAGACGGCGAAGCTGATCGACGGCACACACAGCCCCTTCGAAGTACATCGCGAGCTCGGCCATACCGTTGCGCTCTCCGCCGACGGGAACACCGCGCTACTCGGTGCCGAAGATGAGGCCGTGGCGTTCACCAGAACAGCAAGCGGATGGCAGCAGCACCACCCTGGACTCACTCCCTCGCCACGCGAACACAATGCCATCCTCGGCGCCAGCAACAGATTTGTCGCGGTCGTGGCGCTCTCGGGCGATGGCAGCAGGGCCTTGATCGGCGGTCCCGTCGTGCAGGGATGCGGCAGGTACCTCAACGAGCCATGTACGGAAAAGGCTGTCGTGTGGGCCTTCAGCCGCGTTGGTGAAGCCTGGGTCCGCCAACCCCTGCCCCTCGTTCGCGGTCTTCCCTTCGGCGCGTACGTCGCTCTTTCGGGAGACGGTGAAGCCGCGCTGATCCAGGGTGTGACGCCCGACTCGGAACCGGGCGGCGCGGTCTTCGTATCTCAGCTCACGCCGCCACCCCAGGCTGGCGTTGTCGCCGAACCGACCTGGATCGACTACGAAGGCACGATCGAACTGCAGCTTTGGAGCCCGACTAGCGCGAGCTTTACCGCCACGGCCCGCATCGCGCCGGGGCGTGCAGGGTCGTCGGTTCGCGGACTACCGTGCGCGCGTGTTCGCCCGGCGCCCCACGCACCCGCCACACGCCACTGCTCGGTCAGTGCAGTCTATGGCGTCGGTGCCGCGAAGGGTGTCGAAAACGTAGGGCTCGTCATCGTCCCGCGCCCCGCTGTGAGGAGATACCTCGCACGGCACAAGCGCCTGAAGCTCCTGATCACGTTTCAAAGCAAGACCGCGGGATCGGCGCCGTCGAGGCAGACCATCGCCGTAGTCGTGCCGTTCAGGAAGCCGCCGCGGCCGGAATTTTGAGGGGCTTTGCGCGGACGATCCCGCATCCGGGCGGGATACTGCTCGGACGATGTCGCAGGAGAACGTTGACGTGGTCCGCTCGATTCTTCCGGGTCCCGACACCGACATGATCGCGTTGTGGAACGACGACAGCGCCGGCGGCGAACTGATGCACACGATGGCGCCTCTGCTCGATCCGGGCTTCGTGTCGGTCAAACACGTGCCGGGCGCGGAACCCGAGACAGCTCGCGGGCTGCAGGGCGTGCGGGTGGGATGGCTCGACTGGCTCGCGCCATGGGCGACCTACCGCACCGAGATCGAGGAGGTGATCGACCTCGGAGACCGTGTCGTGTCTGTCCTCTGCGATTACGGCCGGCGCGAGCCGGACAGCCCCGAGGTCGCTCTTAAATCGGCGGCGGTCTGGACGGTGCGCGGCGGGCTGGTCGTCCGCGCCGAGTTCTATACAGGCGGGCGCGCCGAAGCGCTCGAAGCTGTGGGCCTGACGGGCTAGAGCACCACCCATCGCGGCCTCGCGGCACCGCCTCAAGCATTCACCGGGTTCCATCGCGCTCGGTGGCCGGCTCGCACGGCACGTAGCGCCCGTTCGAGGTCCTGCGCACCAGACCCAGCAGCTCGAGTTCCGCCAGCGCAGCCATCGTCTCTCCGGCGCGCGAGCGGTCGCCGACGAGCGCTTCGGGCGTGTCGAGACCGGCGCCGATGTGGTCCAGCACGCCGGCCAGCCTCGGCGCGAGCCCGCTCGGTCCCCGCATCGGCGCCGCGGCGCCGGGCGATGCGGAGCCGTCGCCGGGGGCGACTGCGCCGGCCGTCCCGGTGCAGGCACGGTCAGTCGTGTGCCGTGTCGTCAGCGAGAGGAGGTCGAGGACATCGCGTGTGTTGCCGATCAACGCTGCACCGGACACGATCGCCGCATGCGGGCCGGCCGACTGCATGCTGGAGACCGGCCCGGGAACCGCTCCAACCGGGATCCCGCGCCGTTTCGCGAGCTCGAGCGCGTGAGCGGCGGCTCCGCCCGCTTCGTCCTCGAAGAGCACGGCGGCGGCTGCGAGGGCGGCGAGCGTGCGATCAGCCGCGCGTGCGCCCCAGCGACGGCCGTCGCCGGCGCCGGGCAGCTCTGCCACCACGCAGCCGCTCGCCTGCACGCGGCGACGCAGCACGCGCAGCGATCCGGCCGGCGGCTTGTCCAGCCCGTGCTCGAGCACCGCGATCGACGCGCAGCCCGCTTCCAGCGCTCCTTCGTGCGCGGCTGCAGCGATGCCGTCCCGCAAAGCGGCGACGACCGTTACGCCGCTGACCGCCAGGCCACGCGAGAGGCTGCGCGCCATCTCGCGGCCGTAGTCGCTCGCGCGCGTTGCGCCGAGCATGGCGACGCAGGGCCGCTGCACCCGCTCCGCGAAGCCGGAGACGGCGCTTGACAGATGAAGCAGTTGCGGCGCGCCGCGCTCGCCCAGGCCGGAGGGGTAGGCAGGATCGTGCCGGCAGATGCGGTGTGGAGGCGTAGCTCGATCCGTCGCGCGCCAAGCCGCGTGCCGGGCCGCCAGCTCGGCGCGCCGGCGCCCGCCGATCGCGGCGATCAGCTGCTCGTCGGGCAGCGCGA
>DASWSH010000161.1:0-10669 GCA_036402735.1 Solirubrobacteraceae bacterium
CTCGGGTGGGAGGTGCGCGACGGCGCTGCGGGCTTCGAGCTGCTGCCGCTGTGATCGTCTACGGGCGCAATCCCGTCAGAGAGGCGCTGGTGGGGCGCAGGGCCGCCAGTGTGCGCGACGTGTGGGCGACGCAGAGCGCGGCGCGCGAGCCGTGGCTGCAGGGACGCGAGGTGCGGCTGGTGAGCGCCGAGCAGATCGCGGAGCGCTGCGGCTCTGAGGGGCACCAGGGCATCTGCGCCGAGGCCGGCGCCTACCCCTACGCGAGTGGCCAGGAGCTGCTCGCGCTCGACAGCCCGCTGCTGGTGGCGCTCGACCAGGTCCAGGATCCTCAGAACCTCGGCTCGATCTGCCGCACGGCGGAGTGCGCCGGAGCGGCAGGTGTGGTGATACCCGAGCGGCGTGCGGCGGAGGTGACGGCGGCGGTCTGCAAGGCCTCGGCCGGCGCCGTCGAGCACCTGGCGGTGGCGCGCGTGCGCAACCTCGCCGACTTCCTCGCCGAAGCACGCGACGCCGGCTGCTGGTGCTACGGCGCCACCGCGGGGGAGGACTCGGACGGGCCACAACCCCGGCGCCCCGTGCCCTACGACCGCCCGGACTACTCCGAGGGCGGCGTCGTGCTGGTGCTGGGCAGCGAGGGCGCGGGCCTGCGGCCCCGCGTCGCGGCCGGCTGCGACGAGCTGATCGCGCTGCCGATGCGCGGAAGCGTGCGGTCGCTCAACGTCGGCGCCGCCGCGGCCGCGCTGCTGTACGAGATCTTGCAGGCGAGGGTTGACAGCGCTCCATAACTGTGTAAGGCTGCGCCCGCATAACGCTCAGCCTAAGGTTGAGTTTCATAATTTTTGGCGCCAGGGGAGGAGTGCGCCACTGAGCAATTCCGAGATTGCCGGCCTGTCCGTGCGATCTCGAAGAAAGGATCTGCTCGTGGCCCGTTTCTCCCACAACCCTAACTCTGAACCCAAGGTCGAGGATGTGTTCCTGATCGCCTTGGCGAAGCAGGGCGACCGCAACGCGTACGAGCGCCTCGTCAAGCGCTACCACGGGTTCGTCAGGCTGAAGGCCTCCTCGTACTTCCTCGCCGGCGGCGACTCCGACGACCTGATCCAAGAGGGCCTCGTCGGCCTGTACAAGGCGATCCGCGACTTCCGCACCGACCGCGAGTCGAGCTTCCGCAACTTCGCCGAGCTCTGCATCACGCGCCAGATCATCACGGCCGTGAAGACCGCCACACGCAACAAGCACACGCCGCTGAACCAGTACGTCTCCTTCTCCTCGACACCCGCAGGAGCCGGCGAAGACGTACCCACGCTCGACCAGATGCTGCCCGGCCCCACGGTGCACGACCCGGTGAACCAGGTCATCTCCTCCGAGGAGCTGCGCTCGCTCGTCGGCTGCCTCTCGACCGCGCTCTCTGAGCTGGAGAGCCGCGTCCTGTCGCTGTACCTGGACGGCTACTCCTACGAGCAGGTCGGCGAACGCCTGAGCTGCGACACCAAGACGGTCGACAACGCACTGCAGCGCGTCAAGCGCAAGGTCGGCGCGCACCTCGACTCACGCGCGGTCGCAGCCTAGGCCCGCGCGCTCACCGAGTGGCCCCAGACGACCGGTGGCCGCCCCTCGCGGGACGGCCACCGGCGGTATGAGGTTTGCTTCGCTACGGGCTCGCGGCGTCAGGAGCTACCTGGCTTGCGTCGCCGGGAGCTACTTCGTCTGGCCCTCCGAGGGCAGCGTGCCGTTGCCGGGACGCTCCGCCGGGACTTTGGCCCCGGGCACCGGGGTGACCGTGACCGTCACGGGCGCGCTTGCGGTGCCGCCGTTTTCGGGGTCGCCGGGGATCTTGACCCGCAGCACGTCGCTGCCGGGGGCGAAGAAGGCGCGCGTGATCGAGTAGCTCCCGTCTGCGTTCACCGAGCCCACCGCGACGGGGTGGAAGCCGGTGCCGAAGATGTTCTGCTTCTCGATCCAGATCTCATGCCCGGCGCGGGCCGGAGAGACCGTGCCGGTGAACGTGATCGGCTGGCCCGAGGTCACGGACGTGGCCGAGGGCGTCGCGGTCAGGACGTATTTCACGCCCTGGTAGAGGACGGCCGAGGTGCGCCCGGGGCCGGTGACCCGATAGAAGGTGCTGAGCGCCGGCGCCTGCGGCGCGAACGAGTAGTGACCGGTCGAGTCGGTCGTCGTCGTCGCGACGTTCGCGAACTTCTGGTGCGCCGGGTGGCCCTGCAGCGTGAGCATCGTGTTCGGCAGACCCGGTGCGTTCCCTTCGATCACGGTCGTGCCGGCGAGCGCGATCGGGTTCGTGGTGCTGATGATCAGCAGCGACGGGTTCTGCGCCTGGGAGATGTCGTAGCTGCGCACGGTCGAGAAACCCGCGACGAGACGGTGGTTCGAGCGCACGACGATGCGAAGGCTCGAAGCGCCGGCGACCAGGAACCGCTTCGTGAACGCGTAGTTGCCCTGAGCGTCCGTGGTCGTGGCCGCGATGCGGTGCCATTCGGTGCCGCGTACAGCGTCCTCACGCTGCAGCACCACGAGCAGGCCGGCTTCTTTGGGGTTCACGGTGCCGCTGAAGAGGTTGGTTTTGGCGGCGGCGAGGCCGGTGAACAACGACCTGTTTTCAGGAGGCCCTTCGAAGCTCACCTGCGGGGCGACCTTCACCTGGCGGTGATCGCTCGACACGCCGTTCACGGCGGCGTAGAACTGCGTGTTGGCGTTGAGCGGGCCGACTTTGGCTTCGTAGAGGCCGCCTTTCGTGGTCACCGCTTCGCCCGCGACGGAGTAGCCGCTCGGCGGTCCGGCGGCGGGGCGCTGGTAGATCACGACTTTCTGGCCTTCGGGCGGCGAGCACGTGGTCTGTCCCGAGGCGAGGGCCGTTTCGCCGGCCGTGAGGAGCCGCGGGGCCACGCTGAGCGTGATCCGGCAGTGCTTGCCGGTCGGCGCGTTGCGATGAGCCTTGGGTGTGTGGGCGCGTGCGCGAGCGGCCGCCGGTCCGGCCGCGGCCAGCACCAGCAAGGCAGCCGCGGCCATGATGGCCGACGTCAGCTTGGGTGAACGCATGTGTGCCTTCTCCTTCTCGGGGATGTGTGCTTGCTCCTCCACAGGCCCCTAACCCGGGCTGCGCCGATTCGTTGCGGTGGCCAGAACGTCCGTCCGCGCGATCGCACGGATGCCCGATATGTGCCCTCTCGGGGCCTCGTCGGCGCGGGCGCTCAGCGCCGTGCTGAGCCGAGCGAGAGCTGCGTCAGCGAGGCGCCCCCGTCGATCGCGATCGCCTGGCCGCTGAGCGGCGCCGCCTCCTCGGCGGCGAGGAACGCGACCGCTGCCGCGATCTCGGCCGGCTCGACGAGTCGCCCGCTCGGAACCGCGGAGAGGGCTCGCTCGCGCACCTCCGCGGGCATCGCGAGCACCTGCTCGGTCGCGACGAGACCCGGCAGCACGGCGTTCACGGTGATCCCGTGCGCGGCGTTCTCGCCGGCGAGCGTGCGGACCATGCCCAGCTGGCCCGCCTTGGAGGCGGCGTAGGCGACCTGTCCCGGCAGCCCGCCGAGCGCGGCGACGCTCGAGATGACGACGACCCTGCCCCAGCGGCGCTCGCGCATCCCTGGCAGGCACGCCCTGACCGTGCGGAACGCGCCCGTCAGGTTGACGTCGATGTCGAGCTGCCACTGCTCGTCGGTCATGCGGTGGCCCGGAGCGATCGTGGTGGTGACGCCGGCGTTGGCAACGCACACGTCGATCTCGTGCAGCGGCGGCAGCTCGTCGCGCGCGACGTCGAGAACCAGGTCGCAGCCCTCGCGCAGGTCGGCGGTGAGCACGTGCATGCCCTCCTCGCGCAGCCGCGCGGCGATCGCCGCGCCGATACCGCGCGCGGCGCCTGTCACGAAGGCCCTGCGTGGTTCGGTCAGTATTGGGGCCTCCCGCCCGCCGCGATCATCGAAGGAGCGAACGATGACAGACCGCTGGTTTTCCGAGGAGGAGCTGCAGCAGCTCTCGAGGCCGACGATGGACCGCGCGATCGAGGCGATCGAGGCCGGTGAGCTGGAGGAGGCGCGCCGGCTGTGCACCGAGATGAAGCACGAGTGGCAGATGCTGCACGACCTGATGGCTGCCGGGGTGCTCGACCTCGTCTCGTTCATCCAGCAGCGTCTCGGCGAGGAGGGCGTCGCGGAAGCGTGGTCGGAGTCGATGAACCGCGGCTGGCGCCGTCACCACGATGCGATCGTCGCGCTCGAGCGCCGCGAGCTCGTGCCGCTGCTGGCTGCTACGTGGCGAGCCCATTCCTGTTCTGGGGTCGGACCGAACCCCGGCAGCTTCGAGATCACCGAGGACGAGCAGAAGGTGACGTTCTCGATGAACCCCTGCGGCTCAGGCCAGCGGCTGGTGCGCAACGGCGCGTACGAGGGCCTGCCGGGTGGCGGCGTCACGCAGGAGGCGCACGACTGGTCCTTCAACCGCAAGGGCATGCCGCTGTACTGCACGCACTGCAGCTTCATGAACGAGTCGATGCCGATCCAGTGGTCGGGCTATCCCCTGTATCCCTCCGAGCCGCCGCAGGACTACTCGAAGGACCCGTGCGTGTGGCACTGGTACAAGGACCCCGACGAGATCCCGGAGCGCCACTGGGCGCGCTACGGCGCGGTCAAGCCCGACGCCGGCTAGGGCTCGATCACGTTCGTCGGGTCCGGCTGCTGCTCGGCGGGCGCCTGGCTGTAGTCACCGAAGGGCCCGTCGCGGCGGGTGACGGCGGCGCCGACGCCCTCGCTCTCGGCCAGCTCGATGAACTCCGCGGCATCGGGCGTGTTGCGCATCAGCCCGTCGAGGATCGGCCCGAGGAACTGGGTCGAGGCGAGGCCCATGTTCTCGTAGGCCTGGTTGACGATCAGCTTCATCGCGCTCAGCTGCGAGAGCGGGATCGAGGCGAGCTCGCGAGCGCGCTCGGCCACCTCCTGCTCGAGCCTGGCGAACGGCACGGCCGCGTTGATGAGTCCCGCCTCGGCCGCTTCGCTGCCGGACAGCGGCTTGCCGGTGAGCGCGTATTCCTTCGCCCTGGTCAGGCCGAGGCGGTACAGCCACATGCCCGTCAGGTAGCAGCCCCACATGCGCGCGTAGGGGGTGCCGATGCGGGCGTCCTCGCTGGCGACGACGATGTCGGCGCACAACGCCATGTCGCTGCCGCCGCCGACGCACCAGCCGTGCACCTGCGCGATCACGGGCTTCGGCGTGCGCCAGATGCTCATGAACTTCGGCACCGGACCCGAGGCGGGCGAGACGGCCATCGCGAAGTCCTTTCCGGGATCCCACCGACCGTCGGTCGTCATGCCCTCGTCCCACTGGTGAAAGCCGCCGGCGAAGTCGAAGCCCGCGCAGAATGCGCGGCCGACGCCGCGCAGCACGATCACCTTCACTTGCGCATCACCGGTCGCGCTGTGGACCGCCGACTCGAGCTCTTCCGGCATCGGCGGCACGATCGTGTTGAGGCGATCAGGACGATTGAGCGTGATCGTCGCAATCGCACCGTCGACGTCGTAGAGCAGCGTCTCGTAGGCCATCGCGCTGATGCTATTCGCTCATACGCGCCCGGAGAGGCTGTCGACGAGTCGACCCAGACGTGACGGCCTGCCGCTGCGCTGCTCGAGGCGATCGGCGCGGCGGTACAGCGCGTAGACGCCCTGGATGCCGCACCAGCGCAGCGGCTCGGGCTCCCAGCGGCGCGGGCTGCGGCCGACGAACGGCAGCTCCACGAGCGCGGAGGACTCGCCCAGGATCAGGTCGCGCAGCGTGCGCGCGGCCAGGTTCGCGGCGGCGACGCCCTCGCCGACATAGCCGCCTGCCCAGGCGAGGCCGGAGCGCGGGTCCGCCTGCGCGGAGATGGCCCAGTCGCGCGAGACGCCCAGCACGCCCGACCAGGCGTGCTCGAGCGGCGTGCGCGCGGCCGCGGGGAACATCTCCGCGAGCTTCGCCTGCAGGCTGGCGACGGTGCTCGCGGCGATCGCGCCGCGGCCGTCGGTGCGCGAGCCGTAGCGGTAAGGGGCGCCGCGGCCGCCGAGCGCGATGCGCCCGTCGGCTGTCCGCTGCAGGTACACGTACACGTGCGCCTCATCGCCGATCAGCTCGCTGCCGCGCCAGCCGATCTGCTCCCAGGCCGCCTCGGGCAGGGGCTCGGTGACGACCATCGAGCTGTTGATCGGCACGAGCGTGCGGCGCTGGCGCCGCAGCGACGGCGTGTATCCCTCGGTCGCGCGAACGACCCAGCGCGCGGAGACCTCGCCGTGCGCTGTCAGCGCACGATGAGGGGATATCTCGAGCACCGGCGTCGACTCGTGGATCGCGACGCCCAGGCGCTCGACCGCTGCAGCGAGTCCGCTGAGCAGCTTCGCGGGATGCGCGCGCGCGACATGCGGCGAGAAGGAGCCGCCGATCGCGCCCTGCACGCGCACGCGCTCGGCCAGCTCCCGCCCATCCAGCTCGCGCAGGTCCTGCTCGCTGACTCCGTGCGCGCGCGCAGCCGAAATCGCCTCCCGCAGGTGTGCGAGCTGCGCCGGGCCGAGCGCCACGCCGAGATGCCCGCCGCGCACGAAGTCGGCCTCGATGCGCTCGCTCGCGAGCACGCGCTCGATCTCCTCCACCGTCTCGAACATCGCGCGCTGCAAATACGCATAGCCGCCGGGCCGGGCGCGCTGATAGAGGCGAGGCGGGCCCGAGAAGAACCCCGAGACCCAGCCGCCGTTGCGGCCCGAGGCGCCGAAGCCGGCGATCTCCGCCTCGAGCACGAGCACGCGCAGCGACGGCGCCGAGCGCTTCAGGTAGTACGCCGTCCACAGGCCCGTGAAGCCGCCGCCGACGATCGCCACGTCGGCCTGCGCGGGACCGGCGAGCGGTGGCCGCGGCGGGGGCGGCCCGCCGAGCGAATGCCACCAGTGGCCGAGTTCGCCGGTACGCATCCTGCGAGCGTATTGCGGCCAGTGTTCGAGGGGCCGCGGCGCGGGTATCATCCGGCACGATCGCCCTTCGTTCGCGGGCGGCAGCTAGCCGGGGAGGAATGCAATGGAGGCCGCAGTTTCCGGGGACGCAGTTCGCAGGGGCCGCGCGGTCGAAGCGCCGACGATCGCCGAGGCGTTCCGCATCACGGCGGCGCAGCGCGCCGACCAGGTCGCGATCCGCACCAAGGGCGACGAGTTCACGATCACGTGGGGCGAGCTGCGCGAGCGCGTCGACGCGCTGGCCGGCGGGCTCGCAGGGCTGGGCCTCGGGCGCGGCGACACGCTCGCGCTGATGCTCTCCAACCGCCCCGAGTTCCACCTCTGCGACCTCGCCGGAATGATGCTCGGCGCGGCGCCGTTCTCGATCTACAACACCTACACCGCGGAGCAGATCACCTACCTGCTCGAGGACGCGGGCGCGCGGGTGCTGATCTGCGAGCAGCAGTACCTGCCACGCGTGCTGGAGGCGCGCGCGCAGGTGCCGGCGCTGGAGCACGTGATCGTGGTCGACGGCGAGCCGCCCGAGGGCGTGCTCGCGCTCGCCGAGGTCGAGGGCGCCAAGCCCGGCTTCGACGTCGACGCATCGGTCGCGCAGATCCAGCCCTCGGATGTGCTGACGCTGATCTACACCTCGGGCACCACGGGGCCGCCGAAGGGCGTGCAGCTGGTCCACCGCAACCTGCTCGCGGCAGTCGAGGGCCTGGAGGAGCTGATCGAGTTCCCCGAGGACGGCCGCGTGATCTCGTGGCTGCCCGCGGCGCATGTCGCCGAGCGCAACGCCCACCACTACCTGCCGATCGTGTTCGGCCTGCAGATCACCTGCTGCGAGGATCCGCGCGAAGTCCTCTCCTATCTGCCGGAAGTGAAACCGAGCTGGTTCTTCGCGGTGCCGCGCATCTGGGAGAAGCTGAAGGCGGGGCTCGAGACGATGATCGCCGCGCAGCCCGAGGAGCAGGAAGCGAAGATGAAGCGCGCGCTGGAGGCGGGCATCGAGAAGGTGCGACTGGAGCAGCGTGGCGAGCCGGTGCCGGCAGCGCTGGCCGAGGAGGTCGCGAAGGCGGACGCGGAGATCTTCGCGGGCGTGCGCACGATGCTGGGGCTCGACCAGGTCGAGGCGATCAACGTGGGAGCCGCGCCGACGCCTGTGGAGGTGCTCGAGTTCTTCCACGCGATCGGCCTGCCGCTGGCCGAGCTGTGGGGCATGAGCGAGACCTGCGGCGCCGGCGCGGTGAACCCGCGCGATCGCATCAGGATCGGAACCGTCGGCCCGGCCGCGCCGGGCGTCGAGCTCAAGCTCGACAGCGACGGCGAGCTGCTGATCCGCTCGGATGTCGTGATGAAGGGCTATCGCAACCTGCCCGAGAAGACCGCCGAGGCGATGACCGAGGACGGCTGGCTGCGGACGGGCGACATCGGTGAATTCGACGAGGAGGGCTACCTCAAGATCATCGATCGCAAGAAGGAGCTGATCATCAGCGCGGCCGGCAAGAACATGTCGCCGGCGAACATCGAGGCGGTGCTGAAGACCGCCTCGCCGATGATCGGCCAGGCGTGCTGCATCGGCGACCGCCGCCCGTACAACACGGCGCTGATCGTGCTCGACAGCGACTTCGCGCCGATGTGGGCCTCGCAGAACGGCATCGAGGAGAGCTCGCTGGCCTCGCTCGCGCGAGACGAGCGGGTGCGCGCGGTGGTCGAGCAGGCCGTGGCGGACGCGAACGAGAAGCTGGCGAAAGTCGAACAGATCAAGAAGCTCGAGATCGTCGAGGGCGACTGGCTGCCCGGCGGCGACGAGCTGACGCCGACGATGAAGCTCAAGCGCAAGCCGATCGCCGAGAAGTACGCGAAGCTGATCGAGCGGATGTACTAGACCGCCGGCGGCGCCTCCCGCTGATGGCTGCCGAACGGATCGACCTGAGCTTCCCCAGCGGCGGGGATCGCTGCGCTGCGTGGCTCTACCGGCCGCCCGCGCAGGGCGGCGAGGCGCTGCCGTGCGTGGTGATGGGCCATGGCTTCTCGCTCACACGGCACGACGGGCTCGCGGATTACGCGCAGCGCCTGGCGGAGGCTGGTGCGGCGGTGCTCGTGTTCGACCACCGCTACCTCGGCGATTCCGGCGGCGAGCCGAGACAGCGCTTCCGCAAGGCGGCGCAGCTGGAGGACTGGCGAGCTGCAGTGGCGTTTGCGCGCAGCGCCGAGGGCGTCGACGCCGGCAGGATCGCGGTGTGGGGCTTCTCCTTCGGCGGCGGCCACGCGATCGAGACAGCGGCGGCCGATCGCGCGATCGCGGCCGTGATCGCGCTGTGCCCGCTCGTCGACGGGCTCACGAGGACGCTGTCGACGCCACCGCGGCTGAGCGCATGGCTGGTCCCGCGCGCGCTCGCGGACGCGTTCGGGCGCCATACGCTGGTGCCGGTGACCGGTCAGCCGGGAGAGCGCGCGGCGATGACGCTGCCCGGTGAGGCCGACGGCTTCGCGGCCGCCGTCCCCGAGGGCTCGCCGTGGCGCAACGAGATCTCGCCCGCGATCTTCCTGACCGTCGCGCTGCACAGGCCGCTGCTGAAGGCGCGGCGGCTCGCGATGCCCGTCTGGGTGGGCGTTGGGGAACAGGACATCTCGGTCACCCGGCGCTCGGTCGAGCGGTTCGCGCGCCGCGCGCCCGCGGGGGAGCTGCACCGCTATCCCTACGACCACTTCGGCGCGTTCCTCGGCGACGGCCCGGAGCGGGTGGCGGGCGATCAGGTCGAGTTCCTGCGCAGCTGCGGCCTGCTGCGAGCGCCGTCCGTGTAGGCGCCGCCGGCGCCCTCGGTCCGCGCCGTGTCAGTGCGTGACGGGTGAGCGATCCGGCGCGATCTGCAGCTCACGCAGGCGCTGCTCGAACGCCAGAATCCGCGCTGTGTCCTCGTAGTAATCCCACTGCTCGACGATCCTGCCCCAGCGCGTCCTCGCGACGAGCACCGTGCGGTTCTCGTAGATGCGCTCGCCGCCCGGCCCATCGGCACGGTCGTCGAAGCGCACGACGAGCGTCATCGCCCAGGGCGGTCCGCCGATCCACAGCGAGAGGATCTCCCCGCGCACGCCGGCGCCCACGAAGTCCTGCAGAAAGCGCTCGATCGCAGCCTTGCCGCGGTGCTCGCCCGCCCAGCGGTGCTCGCCGTCGTTGAAATGCAGCACCGCGTTCTCGTCGTAGCCGGACAGGAGCGGGCCGTAGTCGCCCTCGCTGAGGCGTGCGACATCGGAGCGAAGCTTGCGCAGGATCAGCCGGATCAGCATCGAACGGCCGAGCCCGGCGACCAGCGCTCCGGCGAGTAGCGCGCGCACGCGGCGCAGGCTACCAGAGGACTAGAGCAATCGTTCTAGTCGGGCGCGCGCCCGCGCCGCCTTCGGCCCTGATGCCCCACCCGATCGACGAATCAAACGTCCAGCCCTACGGCGTCGAGGGCTCGCGCGCGGTCTGCGTACTCCCTGACGCGAGTGATCTTCCCGTCTCGCAGCGAGTAGACGACGGCGTAGCGAAGCTCCGTCTGGACGCCGCTGAGTCGTGCACGGCCCCGCACGCGAAGCACCGCGAGGACACGTTCCTCATCAACGTCGAGCAGTTCCTCAACGACGCTCGTGATGTCCTCGAAGGTGTCGAGCCAGTCCTGGACGTATTGACGCGCGGCATCGATCCCACGCATCTCGCCAACGTC
>DASWSH010000162.1:0-7323 GCA_036402735.1 Solirubrobacteraceae bacterium
TCATCTACACCTCCGGCACCACCGGGCCGCCCAAGGGCTGCGTCCTCACCCATGGCAACTACAGTGCGATCATCGACATGGTCGGCGAGGCCGGCGAGATCCAGGGCGACGAGGTGATCTACCTGTACCTCCCGCTCGCTCATTCCTTCGCGCTGCTGATCCAGCTCGCGGTGTTCGACCTGGGCGGCACCCTCGCCTACTTCGGCGGGGACACCAAGGAGATCATCCCAGAGCTGCAGGAGGTCAAACCGACCTACCTGCCCTCGGTGCCGCGGGTCTTCGAGAAGATCTACACGCTCGCCCACGGCGCGATCCAGGCAATGGAGCCGGCCGAGCGCGAGCAGGCAGAGCAGGCGATCGCGCTGGGCGTGAAGGTGCGCGACATGATCAACCGCGGCGAGTCGGTGCCGCAGGACATGCAGCAGTCCTTCGACGAGGCCGACGAGCGCTTCTTCGCGAACGTGCGCGCGATCTTCGGCGGCAGCGTGCGCCACGCGACCAGCGGCGCGGCGCCGATCGCGAAAGAGATCCTCGAATTCTTCTGGGCTTGTGGCGTTCCCGTGCTGGAGGGCTACGGCATGACCGAGACGGCCACGGCCGCGACCACCTCGACGGTCGCCGAGCACAAGTTCGGCACCGTCGGCAAGGCGCTGCCGGGCGTCGAGCTGAAGATCGCCGAGGACGGCGAGATCCTCGTGAAAGGGCCGAACATCTTCAACGGCTACCACAACCGCGCCGACAGCAGCTTCGGCGCGGTCGTCGACGGCTGGCTGCACACCGGCGACCTCGGCTCGATCGACGAGGACGGCTACCTCTCGATCACCGGACGCAAGAAGGACATCATCATCACCGCAGGCGGCAAGAACCTCACGCCCGCGAACGTCGAGAACGACCTCAAGCAGTGCCGCTGGATCTCCCAAGCGGTCATGCACGGCGACGCTCGCCCCTACCCGGTCGTGCTGATCACGCTCGACGAGGAAGAGATGCCCGTGTTCGCCAAGGAGCACGGCCTGCCGGAGGACGTCGCGACGCTCTGCAAGGAGCCCGCCGTGCAGCAGCTGATCCAGCAGGAGGTCGACAAGGTCAACTCCAAATACGCGCAGGTCGAGCAGGTCAAGAAGTTCGTGATCCTCGACCACGACCTCTCGCAGGCGACCGGTGAGTTGACGCCGACGCTGAAGGTGAAGCGCAACGTCGTCAACGAGAAGTACGCGCCGCTGTTCGACGCGCTGTACGCCGGCTGACCGGCGCACGCCCGTTCAGCTGCGAACATGATCCAAGGATGAGGAGCGACCCTTCAGACAACGGCGGCCTGTTCGTCGGACGCCGCCCCGGCACCGCCCCGGTGCACTACCGCGACGTGCCGCAGCGCGGCAGCGAGCGGCGCCAACGCGTCGACGGCTCGTTCGCAAACCTGCTGCTCGCGGCGATGATCGCGCTCAGCGTGCTCTGCTGGGGTCCGATACCGGTCGGCTGCCTATGGATCGGCTCGGAGATCAACTACCTGAGCGGCAGCGTCTCCTTCGGCATCCTCGCCGCGTTCGGCGCTCTGTTCGCGCTGCTGTTCGGAACGCTGGTGCTGCTGCGCCGGCTCGACGATGCCTGGATCCTGGTGCGCCGCGCCGCGGGCTACGACCAGCGCGCCGGCGTGATGGGCCGCATCTTCGGCATCACCGCTGCGATCTGCGGCGTCGCGTTCGGCGTGTGGTTCCTCGTGATCCACGGTCCCGGCTCCTCGACGATCTCCGGCGGCAAGTCCGGTCTTTGACGCGCCCGCAGCGCACCGCGCCTCGTGCGGTCGCGCTGTGCAGCGCTCACTGCTAGAACGGGGCGAAATGGGTCTGCTCGATTACTACAAGCAGTTCGAGGGCATGTCCGAGGAGGAGGTCAACGCGAACCTGCGCGAGGAGGCGGCGGAGCGCCGTCGCAAAGCGCTCGCGCGCGTGGAGACGCTCGACCTCTCGCAGACGACGTGGCCGGAACTGCCCCACCCGCGCATCGTCAGCGCCATCACCTACATCGCGCGGCGCGGCCTGCACCGCTACCCGCATCTGCGCGGCACCGAGCTGCGCAACGAGCTGGCCGAGCGCCACGGCGTGGAGCCGGGCCGCCTGATCCTCGGCAACGGCGCGGCCGAACTGCTGAGCGCCGCCACGCGCGCGCTGCTGGGCCCGGGCGAGCAGCTGCTGACACGCTGGCCCTCCTACCCCCTCTATCCGTTGATGGCGCGCCGCGCGCACGGCCAGGCCGTGCGGGTCGAGGGCGGCATCGAGGAGCTGCTGGCGGCGGCGCGCAGCGCGGACGTGCGAGCGATCGCGCTCGCCAGCCCCAACGACCCCACCGGCGAGCTGCTCGACCGCGCCGAGCTCGCGCGCCTGCTGGCGGAGCTGCCAGAGGGCGTCGCGGTGCTGCTGGATGAGGCGCTCGTCGACTTCGCGGACGCGCAGCCGGTCGAGTCCTCGCTGGCGCTGCTCGATGAGCATCCCGGCCTGCTGGTGTTCCGCAGCTTCTCCAAGGCCTGGGGCCTCGCGGGGCTGCGCATCGGCTACGTGATCGGCGGGCCGGGCTCCGAACAGCTGCTGGCCGAGCTCGACCCGGACCTCGGCGTCTCAGAGCTCTCCCAGGCGGGCGCGCTGGAGGCGCTGCGCTCCTGCTCGGAGCTGGTCGCGAAACACGTGCTGAGGATCCAGGAGGAGCGCCCGCGGCTCACGGACGCGCTGCGCGAGCTCGGCTTCGACGTGACCGACAGCCAGGCCAACTTCCTGTGGGCGGCTCACCCCGAGGTGGGCGGCGCGGAGCTGGCGGCGCGACTCGCGCAGGCGGGCGTGCTCGTCGCCGCGGGCGACGCGCTCGGCGAGCCGCAGCATGTCCGCATCGCACTGCGTTCGCCCGAGGCCAGCAGGCGTGTGCTGGACACGGTCGAAAAATCGATCTGAATAATAAGAAGGGGCGTTTTCGCCGGTCTGTCAGCCGGCGGACTGGCGCAGAAGCGCGCCCGTCGTACCCTCGAGGATCTTGCGCCAGGCGCTGACCGACTCGGGCTCCTCGTCGAAGTGCGCGACCACCTGTCGCACGCGCTTGCCCGAGATCTCCAGGCCGTGCCGTTCGGCCACCTCCTGGTAGCGCTCGTATTCTCCGGCGAGCTGCTTCGTGACCGACTCGAAGCCGTGCCGCGCGATCTCCACGCGTGATGTGAAGCTCATCATCGACGTCTGGAACATCAGCTCGTCCGTAGGCTCGGGCTCGATCAGCACGATGTCCACGCCCGGATAGCGCTCCTCCCAGCCCTTCGCGAGTTCGTGCAGGCGCTGATGTGCGACGAGCTTGAAGACCTGGTAGCCGATCTGTGCGAAGCCTCCGTCCGAGACGCGCTTGGGCCGGCGCCCGCGCAGCGTCTTGACGCTGTCCGCGAAGTCGTTCACGAACGGCACGATCGGGTTGATCACGACGACCAGCTTCGCGCCGGCCTGGATCGCCAGGTCGAGGTTCGTGGTCGAGACGATGCCGCCGTCGATCAGCTCGCGATCGCCGATCTCCACCGGCGAGTAGACCATCGGCAGCGCGCCGGACGCGCGCACCGCGCTGGAGATCGGCACGTCATCCATGCCCGGCACACCGAAGACCACGCGCTCGCACGTGTCGAGGTCGGTCGCAGTGAGGTAGAGCTCGCAGTCCAGGTTGCGGAAGTCGTTGCTGCGACCCGGTTCGCCGAGCACCTCCTCGAGGTAGCTCTCGATGCCCGCGCCGGTGTAGAAGCCGGAGGGGAACACGTCGGCGAGCCCCAGCACGAGGTCCATCGCAGAGACGCCGCCTCGCGTGCCGGCGAACTGCCTGAGCGCCGACAGCGCCTTGAGCGGCATCGTCGCGCCCTTGCGCGCGAACTCGAGCAGGTTGGGGCGGAGCAGGTCGCCGATGTCGATGTCCTTGAACGGCGCCTTGCCACCCTTGCGCGTGACGACACGCATCATCTCCTCGGGCGTCACGCCGTTCGCGCACAGCGACGCGATGAACGCTCCCGCCGAGGTGCCGACGTAGACATCGAAGTTGTTGACCGTGCTGTTGACCGCCAGCAGGTCGAGCGCGCGCAGCGCGCCGATCTCATACACGCCACCCGTGAAGCCGCCGCCGCCCAGCACCAGCGCCGTCTTGTCCCGGCGCGGGCGGCTGCGACGGTCGGTCGAGGCCGGCCGGCCGACCCCTCGAGCGGCGAGCCGCCGTTCGCGGCTCCCCGCGCCGGAAGAGCCCTTCTTCAGGGTCGGTTCCAGCTTGACAACCTTGCCCATCCCCAACATTCTAGGGCCGCGTGCCCTTGAAAAGCGTCGCGAAGCGGGCCATCCCGCTATTTGGACTCCTGGTGGCCCTTTTGGCGGCGGTGCCCGCCGCGGGGGCCACGACGGGCCTCCAGCCACTGCAGTCGGATCTCGCCCGGCAGCTCGCTCTCGCCGGCCCGCACGACGGCGCCTATGTCTATGACATCACCGCGAAACAGGCGCTCTTCTCCGAACGCGCCGCGGTCGCGCGGCCGCCCGCGTCGGTCGAGAAGCTCTACACGGCCACCACAGCGCTCGCAACGATGGGGCCCGAGGCGCGCCTGTCCACGAACGTCTACGGAGTCGGACAGCTGCTGCCGGGTGGCCTGTGGGAAGGCAGCATCTACCTGCGCGGCGGCGGCGATCCCACATTCGGCACCAGCGCGGTGATCTCGCGCCTGTACGGCGGCGTCGGCACGAGTGTCTCAACGATCGTCGAACAGCTCGTCACCGTCGCCGGCATCCACCACATCACCGGCTCGGTGATCGCCGACGAGACGTTCTTCGACGCCAGGCGCGGTGAGCCATCGAGCGGCTACCGCTTCGATCCCTTCCTCGAAGGAACGCTCAGCGGCGTCGCCTTCAACCGCGGCGCCGGCCTCGGCCACCGCGCGAGCGCTCCGGCTGCCTACGCCGCCCGTGCGCTGTGGGGCGCGCTGAAGGCGCGAGGCGTCAGCATCCGCGGCTCCAGCGCGGTTGGAACGACCCCGGCGGGCGCCGCGCTGCTGGCGCATGTCGAATCGCCCACGCTCGCGCAGCTGCTCGGCCTCACGCTGCCGCCGTCGGACAACTTCTTCGCGGAGACCATCCTCAAGGACCTCGGCGCGCGCTTCGGCGGCGCGGGCAGCACCGCGGCCGGCGCTGCTGTCGTGAAGCGCACGATCGCGAAGATCTTCGCGATGCGCCCGCGCATCGTCGACGGCTCCGGCCTCTCGCGTGCCGACAGAACCTCTCCCTACGAAGTGGTCAACATGCTCGCCGGTATCGCCACGCTGCCGTTCGCGGGCGTGCTCAAAGCCGACCTCGCCGTAGCCGGGCGCAGCGGCACGCTCGAACGGCGCATGCGCGGCACCACGGCCGCCGGTCGCTGCCGCGCGAAGACCGGCACGCTGATCGGCGCCTCCAACCTCGCCGGCTACTGCGAATCCGTCGGCGGCCACCTGCTCGCGTTCGCGATCTTCAACGACGGCATCTCGACCGAAGCGGCCCACACCTTCCAGGACCACATGGCGATCACGATCGCCTCCTACGAAGGGCCATAACCGCCACGCACCGGGCCGCGGCAGCCGCGGCCGCGCGGCCGGGGCGGACAGCGTGTGCGGCGCAAGCGCCGGCCGCTACGGCGCGGCGCGTCAGCCGATCGCGTACACGAGCGCGACCTCGGCGCTGAGGTTGCAGCTCGTCGCGCTGGCCTTCTTGGCGTGCGGGCGACGCTTGACCTTCGGCCGGTGCGGCACCTTCGTGCTGGGCGCACCGACGGCAGAGGCGCTCAACGGCGCGACGACGGGTGTGGGCGCTCGGCCGAAGTCGGGCTGCTCGCCTTCGTATTGCGCGTATTCCGAGCTCGCGCTCGCGCATTCGATGTAGCCGCCCTGCTCGATCACGCTGTCCACGGCTCCGACCGTCGCTCCGCTCTTTTCGGCGAGGAAGCCGGCCTTGCCCTGCCCGTCCGCCACGGCCTTCGCCATCGCTTCCCTGTAGACCGCGTTGGCTGTCGCGGCGTTCGCGTTGGACGGGATCGGCACGACAGCAACGCCGTCGACGCTGATCGTGCGCGCGACGGGCGCGGTGGTCGGCGCTTCTGCGCCCGCAACGCCGAGAGCGCTCGCCGCGAACAGCGCCGCGGCGCCGGCAAGCACCCCGATCAGGAGCGGATGCGCTGTGCGTCTCACCTCGACTCGAGTGTACCCCGACCGGCACCGGCCGGCGAACCAGATGCGTCACACGTCCACAGCAGCCGCAATCGGCCTCGACGCTCAAGCATCGGCGCCCGCGCGCCGACTAGCTGATCATGGCCGCCGCCCGCCGCAGCCGCATCGTGCTCGCGCTCGCCGCGCTGCTCTGCGCGGCGTTGCTGAGCGGCTGCGCAGCCGGCGAAGAAGCGGTGATAGACACGAGCCAGGCTCCGGCCGAGCAGGCGCATGAACTGATCGAGCACGTCGAAGCAGAAGGCGGCGAAGAAGCCGTCGAAAAATTGAAGGAACGTCGCGGCGAATACGAAGAAGCCCAGGAAGAACGCGAAGAACAGCCCGGCGAAGCGGGTGAAGAAGCGGCTGCCGAAGGCGCCGAAGCGCGCGACGCGGTGCGCGCGCACGAAGAAGAGCAGGAAGCCGCCGAAGAAGGCGAAGAAAAGCCCGAACGCGAACCGCGCCCCGGCCACGTCCTGCGCGAAAGCTGAGCGGCGCTAACCGCCCAGCAGCGCGCGCAGAGCCGCTTCGTCGAGCACCTGCACGCCGAGACGCTGCGCCTTCTCGAGCTTCGAGCCGGGGCTCTCGCCGGCGACGAGGTAGTCGGTCTTCTTCGACACGGAGCTGGTCACGCGCCCGCCGGCCGCGCCGATGCGCTCGGTCGCCTGCTCGCGCGACCACTCCGGGAGGCTTCCGGTGAGCACGAGCGCCTTGCCGGCCAGCGGGCCCTCCGACGGCGGCGGCCCCTCTTCGTGGAAGCGCAGCCCCTGCTCGCGCAGGTCCGCGATCAGCGCCCTCATGCGCTCGTCCGCCAGCTGTGAGCGGATCAGTGTCGCCATCTTCTCGCCCACGCCGGGAACCTCGGCGATCTGCTCCTCGTCGGCATCCAGCAGCGCGTCGATGTCGCGGAAGCTCTGCGCGAGGTTGCGGCCCGTGACCTCGCCCACCTCCTCGATGCCCAGCGCGAACAGCACGCGTGCGAACGGTCGCTGCTTGGAAGCCTCGATCGAAGCGAGCAGATTGCGCGCCGACAGCTCGCCGAAGCCCTCGAGCGCCACCAGCTGCTCCTCGCCCAGGCGGTAGAAGTCACCCGCCGTGCGCACCAG
>DASWSH010000163.1:0-5338 GCA_036402735.1 Solirubrobacteraceae bacterium
GTCGCGCAGCTCCGCGTCGGTCATCGCGTTGCCGTGCTCGTCGCGAGCGCACAGCAGCAGCGAGAGCACGTCGCTGCGCTCGTCGAGGTCGGGTTGGCGGCGACGGCGCTCGATCTCCTCGGCGATCAGCTCGTCGGCGGCACGCAGTCGTCGCGTGAAGCGCCCGCCGGGGCTGAGCGGGCCGAGATCGGTACGGGCGGCGGAGGAGATCATGAACAGCGGGCTGCTGTCGATCACCGCGGCGAGCGTCCCGCGCAGGCGCTCCACGCGCTCCGGCTCGGTCACGCCGAACACGGCGCGGCAGATCACCTCGAAGGTGAGCGCGCGCATGCGCTCGCGGATCACGAGCCGCCGCCCGCGCGACCAGCCGGCGATCTCGGCCTGCGCGACCTCGCGGATCACCTCGCGAAAGCCGGCGACGCGTGAGCCCTGGAAGGGAGGCAGCAGCAGGCGACGCTGGCGCAGGTGCTCGGGGCCGTCGAGCACGAGCACCGAGTGCGGCCCGAGCACCGGCTCCATGAAGGAGTTCGCCTCGCCCGCCAGCAGATCGGACTGGTCGCCGGTGAACAGTTCGCGGATCGCCTCGGGCTCGGCGACGTAGACGCCCGTCCCGAAGCCGCTGTAGCGAACCGTGAACACGTTGCCGTAGCGGGCGTGCCAGCGGCGAAGTGTGTCGATCGGGCGCCTCGTGAACTGGAGCATGTTCCACGGGGCCGGAGTTCGCGGGCCGGGAGGGAGAGGCATGCTGACCATCCTCGCCGACCATACTCCTCCTCACTCGCGCGCATCCGCGCGAGCAGTAAGGCGTCCCTGCGCCGGTACGCTTGCGGGCGATGAAGCGCTACCACCTGACTACGTTCGGCTGCCAGATGAACGCGCACGACTCCGAGCGGATGAAGGGCATGCTCGAGTCGCTCGGATATCGCGAGGCGCCGGACCGCGAGGCGGCCGAGCTGATCCTGTTCAACACCTGCTCGATCCGTGAGGCGGCGGACAGCCGCTTCATCTCGCATCTGGGCCAGGCGAAGCGGCTGAAGCGCGAACGACCGGAGGTGGTCGTGGGCGTGGGCGGCTGCTGGGCGCAGTCGGTCAAGGAGGAGGTGTTCGAGCGCTTCCCGTTCGTGGACGTGGCGTTCGGCCCGGGACAGGTGCACATGCTGGCGGAGTTCCTGACGAGCGACTCGCTCACGGCGCAGGGCTACTTCGAGTTCGAGGGCTTCACGGGCCACCTGCCGGCGCATCGCGAGCGTCCATTCCAGGGCTGGGTGCAGATCAGCGTCGGCTGCAACTGCGCGTGCTCCTACTGCATCGTCCCCTCGACGCGCGGTCGCGAGGTGAGCCGGCCGGTGCACGAGCTGGTCGAGGAGGTGCGCGCGATGGCGGCCGACGGCGTGCGCGAGGTCACGCTGCTGGGGCAGAACGTGAATTCATATGGACGCGATCTGCGGGGCGCGGCGGCGGGCGTCCCGGAGGCTCGCCGGCCGGCGCGCGCGCAGCCCGCGGGCGGCGCGACCGAGCGGCCCAGCTTCGCCGGGCTGCTGCGCGCGCTCGACGCGATCGAGGGAATCGAGCGGATCCGCTACACGAGCCCGCATCCGAAGGACATGCGCGAGGACGTGATCCGCGCGCACGCGGAGTGCGCGAGCGTGTGTGAGCACATCCACCTGCCGCTGCAGTCGGGCTCGAGCCGCATCCTGAAGGCGATGCGCAGGACCTATGACCGGGAGCGCTACCTGGATCGCGTGGCGATGATCCGCGAGCACCTGCCGGACGTCTCGCTGAGCACCGACATCATCGTCGGCTTCCCGGGCGAGAGCGAGCAGGACTTCGAGCAGACTCTCGATGTCGTCGAACAGGTGCGCTACGACAGCGCGTTCACGTTCAACTTCTCGCCGCGACGAGGCACGCCGGCGGCGCAGATCAGCGACGGGCTGGTGCCGCACGCGGTCAAGGTGGCGCGCATGGAGCGGCTGCTGGAGCTGGTGCAGCGGCACGGGCGCGAGCGCGCGCAGCGGTTCGTGGATCGCGACGTGGAGGTGCTGGTGGAAGGCGCCTCGCGCACCGACCCGGAGCGCCTGCGCGGACGCACGCGGCACAACAAGGTGGTGAACTTCACCGGCGTGGCGGCGCCGGGCGAGCTGACGCAGGTGACGGTCACGGCCGCGACCAGCCAGACGCTGAGCGGCGAGGAGCGGCTGCTGACACGAGCCGGCCGATGAAGATCCGCGCGGCGGTGCTCGAGGAGTTCGCGAAGCCGCTGGTCGTGCAGGAGGTGGATCTCGCCGAGCCGGCGCCGGGCGAGGTGCTCGTGCGGCTGGTCGCATGCGGCGTGTGCCACACGGACTTGTACACCGCCTCAGGGGTCGATCCGTCCGGCTACGCACCGACGGTGCTGGGCCACGAGGGCGCCGGCGTCGTGGAGCGCTGCGGAGAGGGCGTGACGCTGCTCGCGCCGGGCGATCACGTGGTGACGCTGTTCTCGCCGCAGTGCGGCGAGTGCGTGCACTGCCGCAGCCCGCTCACGAACCTGTGCCTGGCGATACGCGAGCAGCAGAACGCCGGCTATCTGCCGGACGGGACCACGCGGCTGTCTCGCGAGGGCGCGCCGGTACGCCACTTCATGGGCACCTCGACGTTCGCGGAGTACACGGTGATGCCCGAGATAGCGCTGGCGCGGATCGACCCGGAGGCGCCGCTCGACCGGGCGTGCCTGTTCGCCTGCGGGGTCTCGACGGGACTGGGAGCGGCGATCCGCACAGCGGGGGTGCGCGCAGGGTCGACCTGCGTCGTGTTCGGCGCCGGCATGGTCGGCCTCGGCGCGGTGGCCGGCTGCCGTCTGCAGGGGGCGGAGCGGATCGTGTGCGTGGACATGTCCGACGCGCGCCTGGAGCTGGCGCGCGGGCAGGGCGCGACGGATCTGATGAAAGGGGGGGAGGGCTCCGTCGAGGCGATCCTGGCGATGACGGGGGGCTTCGGTGCCGACTACACCTTCGAGGCGACGGGCAGCGTGGCCGTGATGCGCCAGGCGGTGGAAGCGGCACGGATGGGCTGGGGTCTGTGCACGGTTTGCGGCGTGGCGGGCAAGGGCGAGACGCTCGATGTGGTGCCGCGCCTGCTGATCACCGGCAGGCGCGTGTGCGGCTCCTCGTTCGGCGGGCTGAAGGGACGCGAAGACGTGCCGGCACTGGTGAGCCGCTATCTGGCGGGGGAGATCGACGTCGACCCGTTCATCTCGCATCGGCTGAAGCTCGACGAGGTGAACAGGGGCTTCGAGCTGATGGAGGCGCAGGACGGCATTCGCAGCGTGCTCGAGCTGAGCTAGGCGCGCGTCAGGCCGCGGCGGGCACTGCGGCGGCCGCGGCGGGCAGTGCAGCGAGCTCGCGCCCCGACGTCGTCGCCAGACAGGTGCGATTGCGTCCGCCGTCCTTGGCGCGATACAGCGCAGCGTCGGCCTCGGCGAAGACGGCGTCGTAGTCGAAGGCCTGCCCTGATCCCGAGGCGGCGACGCCGAGGCTCATCGTGACCGCAACCTCGCCGGCCGTCCGCACCTCGGCGACTCCCTCGCGAACACGTTCGGCCAGGCGCTCGGTCTGCTCGAGATCGGAGCCGGGGACGAGCACCAGGAACTCCTCGCCGCCGAGCCGGTATGCGAGGTCGAAGGCACGCAGCTGCTTTCGCATCGCGTAGGCGACCTCGCGCAGCACCACGTCGCCGATCGCATGGCCGTGCGTGTCGTTGACGTCCTTGAAGTGGTCGAGGTCGGCGACGATCAGGCCGACGGGATCGCCGGTGACGGCCGACTGCTGGGCGAGCTCGTAGATCCGGGCCTGGAGCGCCTTGCGGTTCAGCATGCCTGTCAGCTGATCGATCACGGAGTCGTTGCGGTGCTTGATCTCCGAGCGCATCAGCGGCATCGACAGCACGGCCACGCACATCACGAGTGCGATCGGCGCGGTCACGAGGTCGGGGCTGTCGAGCACTGCCTGCGGATGCGTGCCGAAGCCGACCGCGAGCACCAGCGCGGAGGCGATCACGACGCCGGCGACGATGCCGCGCATCGAGAAGCGGCTGGACAGCGTGATCACGGGGATCGCGAGCCACGCGGTCGCGGCGGTGCGTGCGCCGCCCTGCAGCGCGACTGCGCCTGCGATCGTGAGCTCGCTGCCGACCCAGGCGGTGAACATCAGCAGCTCGGGGCGGCTGACGCGCGGCATCAAGCGGTCCGCGCAGGCGAAGAAGCTCGCGGCGGGCACGAGGAACAGCATCGGCCACCAGCCCAGCCACGGCGCGACCCCGGCGATCGCCAGCAGCAGGATCGCGAAGGTGCGCTTACGCGCCGGCGCGATGCGGTGCTCCATGTCCAGCAGGCGCTCACGATCGAAGTCGTCGCGGCAGAGCCAGGACCGCGCCTGGGGCGGGCAGTGTCGTCCATCGGTGGCGCCCGGAAGGGCCATGCTGATCTGCTCGGCCCCCGCGGCGCCGACAATGACCTACCGGGGGCGGCCTGGACACACGTTGCGCCGCGGGAGCGAGCATCTGAGGGCCGTCTGCGAGATTGCCCGCAGCACCTCGCTTGCCGCCGGCGCCGCCGTCTCGCACGGCGCCGGCGATCATCGTCGCGGCGAGCAGCTTCCTGATTCGCATCGGAGACTCCTTGTGGGTCGTGGATTGCCGATACGTACATGCTGGAGGCGCCCCGTGAGCGAGCCGTGGGCCTGGCGTAAGAGCTCGCCCAGAGGTCCCTATCAACGGCATAAGCGCGGCTCGCGCTGCCGGGACCGGCGCTGCTGTCCCCGCCGTATGCGAACATACGTTCGTGCGCTGGGATGAGCTGTCTGTCGACTACCAGGAAGAGACGACGCTTCCGGGCTACCGCGACCCCGCGGCGGTACGCCGTTTCGAGGCTCCGGAGGCGCTCGACACCAGGTTCTACGAGGTGAGCGCGAAGTCGATCCTGAACAAAGTGCCGGACCGCTCGCGGATGCCGTTCCGCTGGACGATCAACCCGTACCGGGGATGTGCGCATGCGTGCAACTTCTGTTTTGCAAGGCCCACCCATACGTATCTGGGGTTCAACGCGGGCCGGGACTTCGAGCGCGAGATCGTCGTGAAGGTGAACGCGCCGGAGCTGCTGCGCGCGGAGCTGAGGCGTCCCTCGTGGAAGGGCGAGCACGTCGCGCTGGGGACGAACACCGATCCGTATCAGTGGGTCGAGGGGCGCTACCGGCTGATGGAGGGGATCTGGGAGGCGATGCGCGACGCGGCGAACCCCTGCTCGATCCTCACGAAGTCGCCGCTGCTGCTTCGCGACCTGAAGCTGATGCTCGAGATCCGCGAG
>DASWSH010000164.1:0-5566 GCA_036402735.1 Solirubrobacteraceae bacterium
CGAGCCGCAGCGAGCGCGGCGTCGCGGTGTGGGCGCCGACGCCCGCCGCGCGGCGCCTGCTCTCCCTCGCACGCGCAGAGGGCCGCGAGCCGCGGCTGGCGGAGTCGCCCCAGCATGCCGCCTGGCGGCGCGCCAGAACGCTCGCGCGGCTGGAGATCGGGCGGCTCGCGGCCGATCTGCGCGACTCTCTCGACAGCTGCGAGCAACTGCTCGCCCGTCTGGACGGCCCGCCGGCACGGGCGCCGCACTCCGACGAGTGGTTCGCGCTGGCCGATCGGCTGCGCCGCGACTGCCGCCGCCTGGGCTCCGCGCAGCACTGCCTGCGCGAGTGGCACGAGCCGGACGACGCGCGTGCGGACGTGGACGACCTCGTGGACGACGGCGACGCCGCGCTCGGCGAGCAGCTCACGATCGTGCGCGCGCGCCGAGCCGGCCGGCGCAACACCCGCCTCTGGCGCGAGGTCGGCTAGCGCCCGCGCAACGCTACGCGGCGACCGCCGCGCTCGGGCGACGCTCGTCGTAGAGCCGCAACGCGAAGGCGCCGGCCGGATGCGCTCGGGCTCGGGAGACGAGCTGTTTGGTGGGGGCGTCGAGCACGTCGAGCGGCGGCAGCACGACGCCGTAGACGGCGGGCAGCACGACCGCGGCGGAGAGGGCGGCGAACGTGAGGTCGGCGGCGCTGAAACGATCGCCCAGCAGGTAGGGGCGGCCGTCCGAGAGCAGCTCGCCGACGGCGTCGAACTCGGCCCACACCGTCGCCTCGTCCCCGACCTCGACGCCCGGCGTGATCTCGAGCACGTGCGAGATGAAGCGCTTCGCCAGCGGCAGCCCGGCGCGCAGCGCGAGCGCCTCGCGGCGCGGCACGCCCTGGTTGTTGAAGCGCAGCATCAGCTCGGGCTGGTCGAACATGCGCACGTAGATCAGCCGGCGCGCGCGCGGCCCGAGCTGCTCGTCGAAGCGCCGCGACAGCTCGCGCACACGATCGCGCTCGGATTGCGGCTGCGGGAACAGGCGCTGCTCCGGCTGCAGGCGCGCATCGGCCCATTCGATGATCTCCTCAGACTCCCCCAGCGCGCCCTCGGGGGTAACGAGCACCGGCACGGTGCCGGCGCCCCCCGCGCGGCGCGAGTACAGGCGGTGCACGCCCTGCACGTGACGCTCCTCGCGATACTCGAGTCCAGTGCGTTCCAGCGCCCAGCGCGCCTTCTCGCAGTAATGGCTGATCGGGATCGTGATGAGCCGCAGCACCGCAAGCAGTATCCCGCGTCCGGCATTCGCGATGCCTGTGCGGTTGTTAGCCTGCTCGGACGTGGCGCAGCCCGAGATCCCGCCGGTGGTGCAGTTCGAGGAGTGGGAGATCGCGCTCCACGGCCGGCGCGTGATCTATCGCATCGCGGGCAGCGGCCCGCCGGTCGTGCTGATCCACGGCATGCTCAACTCCTCACACCACTGGCATGCGGTCGCACGCCGGCTCGTCGACCGCCACACGGTCATCGCGCCGGACCTGATCGGCCACGGCGACTCCGCCGCGCCACGCGGCGACTACTCGCTCGGCGCGCACGCCGCCAGCATCCGCGACCTGCTCGCGGCGATCGGCATCGAGCGCGCCACGATCGTCGGCCACTCGCTCGGAGGCGGCGTCGCGATGCAGTTCTTCTACCAGTTCCCGCAGCGCGTCGAACGGCTCGCGCTCGTCTCCAGCGGCGGCCTCGGCCGCGATGTGAGCCCGCTGCTGCGCACCGCCGCGCTGCCCGGCATGTCGGCGCTGCTGTCGCTGACGATCCACCCGCGCCTGCTCGACGCGCTGTGGCAGGGCGGAGCGCGGCTACGCCAGCGCGGTGTCGGTGTCGGCCCGTACGTGCAGGCGATCGCGCGCGCGCTGCGCCCGCTCGAGAACGGCGGCTCGCGCCAGGCGTTCCTGCAGACGCTGCGCGCGGTGATCGACGTGCGCGGCCAGCGCGTCAGCGCGAGCGACCGCCTGTACCTGCTCGAGGCCGTTCCCACGCTGCTCGTATGGGGCGAGCGCGATCACACGATCCCGCTCGCGCACGGCCGCGCCGCCCACCGCGCGATTCCCGGCAGCATGCTGCGGACGCTGCCGCACGCCGCGCACTTCCCCAACCTCGAAGACCCGGACGGGCTCGCCGACGCGCTGCTCGAATTCATCGCCATGACCGAGCCGGCCCCGCCGGAGGCGACCGCCGACTGGGGCGCGGTGCTGGCGGGCCGCACGCCGCGCTCGCGCCGCGCCGAGCGCGCGCTCGTCTAGGCCGGACGTCCCGCGCCGGCCCGCACCTGGTCGAACAGCGCGGCGAACGCGACCAGACCGTATTCGCGCTCGCGCCCCTCGCGAGAGGCATACAGGCGCGCGTCGGCGCTGCGCATCAGATCCTCGAGCGTGCTCCCCTCCAGCGGGAAGGCGGCGACGCCGATCGAGCAGGGAGCGCGCCGGCGCAACGCATCGGCGACCCGCTCCGCGCTGAGCGCGGCGCCCTCCGCGTCGACGTCTGCGAACAGCACCGCGAACTCGTCGCCGCCGATGCGGCCGATCGCGTCGCTCGGCCGCGTCGTCTCGCGCAGCGTGCGCACGACCCAGCGCAGCAGCTCGTCGCCGGCCGCGTGGCCGCGCGTGTCGTTGACCTGCTTGAAGCGGTCGACGTCCAGCAGCAGCACAGCGCCCTGCCCCGCGCGACGTGCCGCCGAGGCGATCTGCGCCATCGCCCGCTCCTCGAAGCCGCGACGGTTCAGGCAGCCGGTCAGCGAATCCGCGCGCGAGACTTCCATCAGCGCCTGGTGCTGACGGTCGTGGTTGCGCGCCTGCCACGCGCTCATCACACCCGTGCAGAACAGCATCGCCATGAACAGCGCCTGGTAGCTCCACGGCGCGCCGCCGATCGTCAGCGCCAGCGCGAGATACGCAGCGGTCGACAATCCGCCGACGATCACAACCGACGCGAGCGGATAGGACATCGCGGCGAACACGACCGGCACGAACAGCACGAGCGCGAGCGGGCTCTGCGTTCCGCCGTCGGCGGCGATGCCGGCGACGATCAGGCCGAGGTCGAGCAGGCTCCACGACATGAAGAACACCTCGCGCCAGCGGCTGCGCACGATCTGCTCGCGCGGCAGGCGCGACACGGCGATCGCGCCGAGCAGGCCCGCCCCGTACAGCAGCGACAGCGCCAGCCGATGCGGGCGCTCCCACGTCAGCCAGATGTAAAGCGCTGCGGCGCCGATCACGACGTAGCTCAGCCACACCCCTGCGGCAAACGTCGCCTCGCGCATGCGCAGCGCGGATTGATCGACGATCCCCCGATCGTCCCAATCGTTCATACCTTCTTATCGGGCGGCGCTCTGCAGACCTGAGCGCCGCAGCGGCGCTGCTGGACCGGCTGCTCAGCTCGCCGGCGCGGCGGCGCGCCACGCAGGCGGGTACGGCAGCGGCTTCAGCGTCTGCTCCAGCTCCGCGCGCAGCGGCTCGAAGGGCGGCGGCAGCGACAGGCGCTCGCCCAGATGCGCCTCGTCCTCGTCGACGCCGAAGCCCGGGCCGATCGTGGCGATCTCGAACAGCACGCCGCTCGGCTCCAGGAAGTACACGGATTTGAAGTAGAAGCGTTCGACCACGTCCGTCGGGCGCGCGCCCGCGGCCGCGACCCGGTCGCGCCATGCCTCGATGTCCTCCATACGCGCTGCGAACGCCACGTGATGGACCGATCCCGCTCCCTGACGGCGGTTGATCTCCGGCGGCGCGCGATCGTACGCGTAGGTGCTGCCGCGCTCATCGCCGCGCACCTCCCAGCTCTCACCCTCGCCGCGCTGGAAGCCGAGCGCCTCGCCGAGCAGCCGCTCGCTGCTGAGCGGCTCGTTGCTGTACGCGCGCACGCCCTCGAAGCCCTGCAGCGCGTGCTCCGCCGGGATCTCCGGCGCGTCGGCGCGCAGCAGCGGGTCGTCTGCGGTGCTGACGAGCAGCTCGTGTTCGAGCCCCTCCGGGTCCGAGAACAGCAGGCTCTCACCGTTCAGCCGCACCGCCACGCCGTGTGCGGCGAGCCGCTCGTTCCAGAAGTCGAGCGCCTGCGCCGAGCCGACGCGCCACACGATGCGGTGGACCATGCCGCCCCCCGCAACGCCCGGTGCCGCGCCCGGATACTCGAAGAACGTGAGGTCCATGCCCGGCGAGCCGTGCTCGTCGCCGTAGAACAGGTGGTAGACGCGCGGTTCGTCCTGGTTGACCGTCCGCTTCACCATCCGCATCCCGAGCACGCCCGTGTAGAACGCGACGTTGCCGGGCGCGTCGCCGGTGATTGCGCTGATGTGATGGATGCCCTCGAGCTTCACGATCGCTCGACAGACAGGCTAGCGAAGGCGTCGTTGCGCGCCTGCGTGCGATCATCGGCGCCGTGCGAGACGGATCGCTCATCCCGCGCTTCGGGCGCGCGCGGCGCGATCCGGCCCTCGCCGTGCTGGAAGGGCTCCACGCCGTCAAGCACGCGCTGCGCTTCGGCGGTGAGCTCGAGCTGCTCGTCACGCCCGATGCTGCGGCGCTCGCGGCGCTCGCGGCGCGCCTCGCGCCCGACGTCGCCGCGGAGATCGTCGCGCTCGCGCGGGAGGTCACGCCCGACGCTTTCGCGCAACTCGCCCCGCTGCCGCCCGCCACGGGCGCGATCGCGATCGCTCGCCGTCCCGTCGTCGACGTGGCCGCGCTGCTCGCGCACCCTGCCGCGGAGCGGACGGCGCCGGACGGGCCCGGCGCGCAGGCGGGGCGTGGCGCGCCGGCCGGCCCGGCCCGGCTCGCAGCGCCGCTGATCCTGCTGGAGAACCCTCGCGACCTCGGCAACCTCGGCGCCTGCGTGCGGGTCGCCGCGGGCGCCGACGCGGCGGGGCTGCTCAGCACCGGAAGCCACGACCCGTGGCATCCCGACGCGCTGCGCGGCGCCGCCGGCCTTCACTTCGCGCTGCCGGTCGCGCGTCTGGAGGACCTCGGCGCGATCGAGCGGATGCAGCGGCCGCTGCTCGCGCTCGACCCGGCCGGCGAGCCGCTCGTGCCGACCGAGCTCGACCCTGCCAGCGTGCTCGCGTTCGGCACCGAGCGCGACGGCATCAGCGAGCGGCTCGCGGCCCACGCGCAGGCGCGCGTCAGCATCCCGATGCGCGTCGGCGTATCGAGCCTCAACCTCGCCACCTCAGTCGCCGCGGTGCTGTTCGCCTGGCGGCTCGCGGGCGCCGAGCGCGAAGGCGGCGGCGGGGCGGTGCGGGGGTGATGGAGCAGGCGGAGAGTCCGAAGCTCGTCCCGGAGCTCGACGTCTCCGACATCGAGGACGCGCTCGCGTTCTACACCGGTGTGTGCGGCTTCACGCTGCGCTACCGCCGTTCGCAGGAGCGGTTCGCGTATCTGGCGCGCGAGGGAGCGGAGCTGATGCTCCAGCAGGCGGACGGCCCGGGGCGCCGGTTTCGCACGGCTCCCCTGCAGCCGCCGTACGGCCGCGGCGTCAACTTCCAGATCGAGGTTTCGGATGTGCGCGCCCTTTATGCCGGCATCCTCGCCGCCGGCGTCACGCCGCTGCTCGAG
>DASWSH010000165.1:0-10543 GCA_036402735.1 Solirubrobacteraceae bacterium
GCTGCAGCCGGCTGAAGCTGGGACGCGCCTCGGCGTCGAACGCCACGATCTCACCGTCGAGCACGGCGCTGCGCGAACCCAGCGAGCGCGAGAGCCGCGCGAGCTCGGGATAGCTGTCGGAGATGTCGTTGAGGTTGCGGCTTTCCAGGCGCAGCTCGCCGGGCGTCGAGTACGCGATCGCGCGCACGCCATCCCACTTGATCTCATAGCCCCAGCTCTCGTCGTCCGGCGGCAGCGCGCCCGGACGCGCCATCATCGGCACGATCTTCCGCGGCATCGCCTCGCGCGCCGTGTCGGCGGGCGGGTCCATGCGGTGCACCATCCAGTCCTTCGGCGGGTCCTCCTTGTCGATGGGGAACAGCGCATAGCGCGCGTTCAGCCGCTCGCCGTGCAGCAGCACCTCGACCTTGCGCGGCTCCCACTTCAGGCACTCGTAGGTGCCGCGGTCCCAGATCGTCATTTTGCCCGCGCCGTAGTTGCCGGCCGGTATCTCGCCATGGAAATCGAGGTACTCGATCGGGTGATCCTCGGTGTGAGCGGCGAAGCGATTCTCGCCCGGCGCCTCGGGCATCCCCTTCGGCACCGCCCAGGAGGCAAGCGCGCCGTCGTGCTCCAAGCGCAGATCCCAGTGCAGGCGCCGCGCGTGATGCTCGTGGATCACGAAGCGCGGCTGCCCAGCAGCGTCGGCCCCGCCTGCCGTCGGCGCCGGCTCCGGCGTGGCTGCGAAGTCGCGTTTGGCCTCGTAGGCCTTCAGGCCGCAACCGCCGCGCGCGGCGGCTTTGGGTTTGGCGGCGGGTTTGCCGGACCGGGAAGTGGCGGCTTTGGGTTTGGCGGCGCGGGCCGCGGCGGCTTTGGGTGTGGCGGCTGGTTTGCCGGAGCGGGCCGTGGCGGCTTTGGGTTTGGCGGCTGGTTTGCCGGAGCGGCCCGTGGCCGCTTTGGGCGTGGCGGCGGGTTTGCCGGAGCGGCGGGCCGCGGCGGCGGGTTTGCCGGGGCGGGCCGTGGCAGCTTTGGGTTTGGCAGCGGGTTTGCCGGAGCGGCCGCCGCCGGCCTCGGCCTTGGCGCCGGCTCTGGCCTTCCCGTCTACCCGCCGGGCGGGCACCTACCGCTTGGCAGTCGCCCGTTTGGCGGCCGCGGGTTTGCCCGCCGGTTTTTTCGCCGCCGGTTTTTTCGAGGCAGCCGCTTTCGTGGCTTTTTTCTTGGCGGCTTTGGCTTTCGCCGCTTTGGCGGGTCGCGGACCGGCGCCGTCGCTGCCGGCGCCTTCGCGCGCACGAACTGCCTCGAGGCTCGCCTTCAGGGCGCCCATCAGGTCGGGCGCAGGCTCGGCCACCTCCTCGGGCTCCGGCTGCACGGCGATCTCCTTGCCCTGCGCCTTGCGCTCGATCATCGCGAGCACCTGTTCGCGATAGCTGTCGCGGTACTTGTCCGGTTCGAAGTCGCCTGCCAGAGATTCGACGAGCTGCTCGGCGATCTCCAACTCCCGCTTGGTCGTCTTCACGCCCTCCGCGTCCGCCACCTCGTCGAGCCGGTCCGGCGGCAGCACTTCGTCGGAGAAGATCATCGTGGCCATACCCAGCACCTCTCCCATCGGGCGCAGCGCGACCAGCGCCTCCTTCGAGCGGATCACGACGCGCGCGATCGCGACTTTGCCGGTCTCGGTCATCGCTTCGAGCAGCAGCCTGTACGGCTTCGCGCCGCCGGGGCCCGGGGCGAGGTAGTACGGGTGGTCGTAGAACACCGGATCGATCTGCGACAGCTCGACGAAGTCCTCGATCTCGATCGTCCTCGTCTTCTTCGGCTCCAACGCCTCGAGCTCGCCGGGCTCGATCACGACGTAGCGGTCCGACGCGATCTCATAGCCCTTGACGATGTCCTCGTAGGGCACCTCCTCGCCGGTCGAGGGGTCGACGCGCTTCTGCGCGATGCGTACGCCGCTCTTGCTCGAGAGCTGGTGGAAGCGGACGGCCTTGCGGTTGATCGCGCTGTACAGCTTCACGGGAACGGTGACCATTCCGAAGCTGATCGCGCCGGTCCAGATCGCGCGGGGCATGGTGGAAGTGTTACCACGTCTCGGCGGCCGCACCTCCATGCTGCAACGCGCCTGCCGCCCGTCGCGGCGATGCGCGACACTCTCGCGGATGCCGAGCGAGGCGATACAGGACCGTCCCGCCGAGCTGCTGTCGCGGCTGCTGCGCTTCGACACCAGCAACCCGCCCGGCGACGAGCACGAGTGCATCGGCTGGATCCGCGGCCTGCTCGAGGAGCTGGGCTGCGAGGTCACGATCGTGGCCGCGCAGGAGCGCCGGCCGAACCTGATCGCGCGCCTGCCCGGAGCCGGCGCCGCCGCGCCGCTGCTGCTGCAGGGCCACGTCGACGTGGTGGCCGCTCGTGGAGAGTGGCTGCACCCGCCCTTCGGCGGCGAGGAGCACGACGGCTACCTGTGGGGACGCGGCGCGCTCGACATGAAGGGCGGCGTCGCGATGATGCTCGCCGCGTTCATGCGCGCGAAGGCCGCGGGCCGCACTCCGCCCGGCGACGTGATCCTGTGCCTGCTGGCCGACGAGGAGGCGGGCAGCGACCTCGGCGCCGGCTACCTCGTCAAGGAGCACGCGCAGCTCTTCCAGGGCGTGCGCTACGCGATCGGCGAGTTCGGCGGCTTCTCCATGCCCATCGCCGGGCGCACCTTCTATCCGATCATGGTCTCCGAGAAGCAGGTGTGCTGGACGCGAGCGCGCTTCCACGGACCCGCCGGTCACGGCTCGATGCCGCTCGCGGACACGGCGATGGGGCGGATGGGCAGGCTGCTGAGCAGCCTCGACGGCGGGCGCCTGCCCGTGCACGTGCCGGCCGTGACGCGCGCGATGATCGAGGCGATCGCAGCCGAGCTGCCGGCGCCGCTGGCGCTGGGGCTGCGCGGCCTGCTGCGCCCGCGCATCACCGACCGGCTGCTCGACGCGCTCGGCGAACGCGGTCGCGTGTTCGATCCGCTGCTGCACAACACCGCCAGCCCCACGATCGTCGCCGGCGGCGAGAAGATCAACGTGATTCCGAGCGAGGTGGAGCTCGAGATCGATTGCCGCCTGCTGCCGGGCATGCAGCCCGAGCACGTGTTCGCGGAGCTGCGCGCGCACTCGGGTGTGGAGATGGAGCTGGAGGCCTACCGCTTCGAGCCGGCGCCGGGCGAGCCCGACATGGGGCTGTTCGGCATGCTCTCCGACGTGCTGCGCGAGCAGGATCCCAGCGCGCGGCCGGTGCCGATGCTGCTGCCGGGCGTGACCGACGGGCGCTTCTTCTCGACACTAGGCATCCAGACCTACGGCTTCCTGCCGATGCAGATGCCGAGCGACCTTCGCTTCATGTCGCTGATCCACGCCGAGAACGAGCGGCTGCCGGCGGCCGCCGTCGAGTTCGGCACGAGCGCGCTCGAGCGCGTGCTCGAACGCTTCAGCTGACGAGCGTCGCCGGCAGCACGTCGTGCTCCGGCTCGCGATCGCGCCCAGCCGCCATGCCGAGGCGCGCGGCGTAGATCGAGGGTGCGCCGGCGAGGCGCGTGACGACGGTCGCGCCCACCACCGCGAGCAGCACCGGCACCATCAGGCCGTCGGCGTGGTGCGTCAGCTCCAGCAGCAGCACCACCGCGGACAGCGGCCCCTGCATCGCGGCGCCCAGCACCGCCGCGCCGCCGATGATCGCGTAGCTGCCCAGCGGCGCGCCCGGCCACAGCTCCGACCACGCCTTGCCGAGCAGCGCGCCGAACAGCACGCCGTATGCGAGCGTCGGCGTGAACAGCCCGCCCGGCGCGCCCGAGCCGAGACAGGCTGCGGTCACCAGCGGCTTCAGCACCAGCAGCACCGCGAGCAGCCCCGCGCCGATCTCCGCGACCAGCGCCATCTGCACGACCGGTTTGCCGTTGCCCAGCAGCTGCGGATACTGGATCGCGAGCGCGCCCAGCGCCGCGAACACCACGACCGGCGCGAGCAGCCGCAGCAGGCGGCGCGTGGGACGCAGCGCATGAGCGCGCGCCACCAGCTCGACCCACGCGAGCGCCGCCAGACCCGCCAGCGGTCCGGCGATCAGCGCCCAGCAGACCTGCGATGTGTGCACGTCGTAATGCGGGATGTCGTAGGTCGGCGCGTGCGGCAGCGCGATCCACGCGGTGGCAGTCGCGATCAGCGTGGTCGCCAGCGCGGGCAGCACCAGTGGCAGCGTGAGCGTGCCCAGCAGCACCTCCAGCGCGAACAGCGCGCCGCCGAGCGGCACGTTGTAGACGGCCGCCATGCCCGCGCCCGCGCCGCAGGCCACCAGCAACCGCCGCTGCCAGTCCGGCAGCTTCGCCCAGCCGCTGATCGTGCTGGCCCATGCCGCACCTGTCTGCTGCGGAGCCGCCTCGCGTCCCAGCGACGCGCCCAGCGCGACGATCGCGATCGACTGCACCGCGCGCGCGATCGACGGGATCAGCGGCAGGCGCGCGCCTCGCAGCCACAACGCATCGGACACCTCAACCGCTCCGCGTCCCGCGAGGATCACACCGCCGATGCCCGCGACGAGGCCGCCGATCACGAGCACGATCACGCGCCGCGCGGGCGAGGCGTGCTCGGCAGCGGTCAGGAACGAGCCCGAGGAGTAGTCCCACGCGAGGTGCTGGATCGCGCGCAGCAGCTCGATCAGCGCGGCCGCGGCGAGGCCCGTGCCGGCGCCCACCAGCGCCACCAGCAGCCAGAAGCGCACGCCGTAGGACGCGGTGATGCCGCGGCCGGGCACGTTGGGCTGGGGGCTCGCGGGCACGACCTGCTCGGCGGACACGCGCTCAGTGTGACGGGAGCAGTCTGCGAACCATCGATCCGAATAAAAAAGAAAAACTGGCTAGCTGGCCAGTATGATGCCGACGATCGCAGACGAGCTACGGCGGGAGGTCCCGATGGCGACTGTCGAGCAGGGCGAGGGCAACAAGCAGGACATCAAGGACGTCGAAGTCACCGAGCGTCAGCACTGGCTCGACGGGCCGCCGCTCGAGGAGTTCAAGGAGATGCGCGGCAAGTGTCCGATCCACTGGACCGAGTCCTTCGAAGAGTTCCCCGAGGAGGCCGGCTTCTGGTCGGTCACCACCGCCGAGGACGTGCACGCGGTCTCGCGCGACTGGGAGACCTACTCCTCGGAAGTCGGCGGTGTCCTGGCGGCCGCCGGTGGCTTCCCGATCGAGCTCGCTCGCGCGATGTTCATCGGCATGGACCCGCCTAAGCACGACCGCCTCAAGGCGCTGTTCCAGCGCGGCTTCACGCCGAAGCGGATCGCCGATCACGAGCAGGCCATCAGGGAGATCACGTTGCGCGTGCTCGACCGGCTCGAGGGACGCGAGACGTGCAACCTCGTAGAGGACGTGGCGCAGCCGGTCGTTGCGCGGGTGATCGGCAGCTTCATGGGCATCGACGAGCAGGACGACGTGATCTGGGCGCGCCTGATGAACTCGACGCTCGGCGCAGCCGATCCCGACCTCAACCCGTACGGTTTCGAGGGGGCGATCGAGCGTGACCTGCCGGAGATCTTCGCGCGCTGCAAGAAGCTGATCGACGCCCGCCGCGAGCACCCGACCGACGACCTCACCAGCGTGCTCGTGCATGCCGAGGTGGAAGGAGAGATGCTCGAGGAACAGGAGATCGTGATGGGCTTCTTCCTGCTGATGGCTGCCGGCAACGACTCGACCAAGGCGACCTACTGCTCGGCGATGCGCGCGCTGATGGAAGACGGCGAGCAGAAGCAGAAGCTGCTCGACGACCCCTCGCTGATTCCCGACGCGGTCGAGGAGGCGCTGCGCATGTTCCCCGCCTTCGCGCACTTCCGCCGCACAGCCACGCGCGACACCGAGCTGCACGGCCAGAAGATCAAGCAGGGTGACAAGGTGGTGATGTGGTACGTCTCGTCAAACCGCGACGAGACGCTCTACGAGGACGCCGACCGCTTCGACGTCGAGCGCAAACCCGAGCACCAGGCGTTTGGCGCGGGCGGGCGCCACTTCTGCCTGGGCACGGCGCTGGCGCGCCTGGAGCTGCGGATCCTGATCGAGGAGACGCTGAAGCGCTACCCGAACATCGCGCTCGACGGCAGGCCTGCGCACGTCGAGTCGCTGTTCCTCAACCAGCTCAAGTCGCTGCCGGTGCGCCTGGCCCCCTGAGGACGAAGGCGGCGCGCAGCATGGTGCTGCGCCCGCCGCCGGGCAGGGGGACGGAGGCGGCGCGCAGCCTGCTGCCCGCCGCCGGGCAGGGCGCGAGTACTCAGCGGGCGACGAGCCGCGTGCGAAAGTGGCGCCCGATGACGGTCTCGACGGGTCCGGGCGCATCGGCGCGAACGGTCTCGAAGCCCGCGTCGGCGACGAGACGCAGCACCTCGCCGCCGGAGAAGCGATGCGGGTGCGCGCGCACGAACATCGTGTCGCGCCAGCGCCGCCGCGCGATCAGCTTGAAGCGCAGTTCGCCCAGCAGCGAGAACGTGTCGACGGCCACGTAGAGCATGCCGCCGGGTCCCAGCACGCGGCGCGCCTCCGCGAGCACCGCGGCCGGGTCCTGCACGTGGTCGAGCATGTTCTCCATCGCCACGAACGTGAACGAGCCGTCGGCGAACTCGAGCTTCTCGGCCTGTCCGACGTGGCGCGTGGAGGCCTCGCGGCAGGCGCGCACCAGCGACACGCACGGCTCGGGCAGCTGCAGGCTCTCCAGCGGCGTCGGCTCGAGCGGGTCGAGCGTGTGCAGTTCGCCGGGGCAGCCGAGGAAGTGCATGCAGCCGACGCCCAGCGGCCCGATGCCCACCTCCAGCCAATCGCCCGCGGGCACGTCGAGCTGCGGCAGCACCCACTCGGCGGTCGCGATCGATCCCGTCGCGGCACGCCGGAACTTGCCCAGCCCGAATGCTGCCGGCGACCAGAAGCCACGCTCGGCCTCCTGCGCCTCCTGCCAGCGTCCACTCGTGACCCCGCTCATCGCGAGGCGAGGATACCGGTCTGCCGAAGCGGCCCGCCCGGTTTCCGACTCCGGCCGTCGCGCGGGGACCGTCTAGGCGCGGCGGCCCGCAGCGGCGCGCGCGGGTGAGGCGATCGTCTGCTGCGTGTGGCGCCTGCTTCGCGTGCGCGTCGCCGTGACGCTGTCGCCGGGCAGCTTGTCGAAGGGCTGTGGCCGCGCGATATGGAAGCCCTGCGCAAAGTCCACCTCGAGGGTCGCGAGCAGCTCGAGAGTGGCGGCGTCCTCGACGCCCTCGGCGATCGTCTTCAGATGGAAGTCGCGCGCGAGGTTCGCGACCGCTTCGACGACGTGCAAGGAGGCGCTGCTGGTCGCGAGGTCCCGGATGAACTCGATGTCCAGCTTGAGGAAGTCGACGGGGATCTGCTTGAGATAGGTCAGCGACGCCCAGCCGGTGCCGAAGTCGTCGAGCGCGGCGAGGCAGCCGAGCTCGTGCAGGCTCTCGACGAACGTCAGCGCGGTCTGCTCGTCGTCGATGATCGCAGTCTCGGTGATCTCGAACACGAGGGTGCCGGCCGGCACGCGGTTCTGCTGTACGCAGCGCTCGATGTGCTCGAGCACGTCCGGGTCGCCGACGGAGCGCGCGGACACGTTCACCTGCACCGGGCAGCCCGCGCCCGCGATACGCGTCGCCTCCTTGATCACCCACCAGTCGATCTCGCCGACCAGCGCGTACTGCTCGGCCACCGGCAGGAACTCGTCGGGCGCCACCAGCTGCCCGTCCGGTTCGCGCATACGCAGCAGCAGCTCGTGCTGGACGATGCGCCGGGTGCGCAGGTCGATGATCGGCTGCGCGTGCAGCACGAGGCGCTCGTCGATCAGCGCCGACTCGACACGGTTGATGGTCGCGAGCAGCTCGCCGTCGCGCCGGCTCTCCGCGTCGCGGCGCTTGCGCTCGGAGATGTCGCCGAAGATCACGACGCAGCCCTGCACGCCCGCATCGGTGCGCACCGGCGTCGCCGTGTAGGAGACGGGCAGATGCTCGCCATCCGCGGTCACGAACACGTCGTCGTCGACACGGACCGTGTCCATCTCCGCGAGCGCGCGGCCGAACGGCGAGTCCTCGAAGCGGCGCGTCGCACCGTTGGCGGGCGGCGCGCAGATCACAGCATCGACGTCGCGTCCGATGATCTCCTCGCGGCTGCGGCCGAGCGTGCGCTGCGCCACGTCGTTGACGTAGGTGACGCGACCGTTCGTGTCGAGCGTGAACAGGCCCTCGCCCATGCACTCGGTGACCGCGTGCGCGTAGTCGCGCGACTGCAGCAGCTCGCTCTCGGCGGCGATGCGCTTGGAGATGTCGACGGCGACACCGACGACGCCTGCGGGCGCGCCGTCGCGGCCGACGATCAGCCGGTTGCGCACGTACGCGGCGAAGGCGGAGCCGTCCTTGTGCCTGACGACGAGCTCGCCGTCCCAGCGCCCGTCGCGCTGCAGCTCGGTCGAGAGCTGTTCGGCGGCGGCCGGGTCCGCGGGCACGATCAGCTCGCGCACGTTCGAGCCGAGCGCCTCTTCGCGCGTCCACCCGTAAAGCGCCTCCGCGCCGCTGTTCCAGCTGATCACCCTGCCCTCCAGGTCGACCACCATCACGGACGCGTCGACCTGATCGAGCAGCACCGACTCGAGGTCGTTGCCGTCGAGCGCCGCGGGGAGATTCGAGCGGGTGAAGTCGTCGAGCGCCGCGCGCCACAGCTCGATCGGCGTGGCCTCTTCCCCGGCTGTGCCCGCGCCCGGTTCTGCTGGATGCGGCTGTGCAGAGCCGGCCCCCGGCAGTGAGGGCCGCTCGTGTCCTGCGGCTTGGCCATGTTGTGAGGGCGGCACGTATCCGGCCGCCTCGCCGTTCGCGATCGCGCGTGCGTCTGAGGCGCCGGCGGCGAGAGCGGCGCGCCGTTCCTCCGCGCCGCGCCGGCGCGCCTGGCGCGCGGCGTAGAGGCGGATGTCGGCCTTGCGGGTGAGATCGTCAAGGTTCTGGCCGTCATCGGGGAACACCGCCAGGCCGAGCGACGACGGGGCGCGGGCGCTGAGCTTCTCGTCGAGGCGCGTTGCGAGCAACCGCGCCTGGATCGCGTCGATGTCGACGAACAGCACGGCGAACTCGTCGCCGCCCAGGCGCCCGACGGCGTCGGAGGGACGCACCGCGCCTTCGAGCGTGTCCGAGACCCAGCACAGCAGCTCGTCGCCCGCGGCATGACCGAAGCGGTCGTTGACGGGCTTGAAGTGATCGATGTCGAGCATCAGGATCGCGCCGCTGGTGCCGTCGCGACCCATGCGACGCAGATGCGCCTCGACGCGCTCACCGAAGCCACGGCGGTTGAGGCAGCCGGTGAGATGGTCGGTGCGCGAGACGGTGCCGAGCGCGCGGTGCTGGCGGTTGTGGTTCTGCGCCTGCCATGCGCTGATCGTCGCGGTCGCGAGCAGCACGAACGCGAAGCCGACCTCGTAGGAGACGCTGGCGCCGCCGGCGATCAGAACCACGGCGACATAGCTGAGCTCCGACGCCACGCCCAGCACGACGATCGATGCCATCGGATAGGACATCGCCGAGAACACGATCGGCAGGAAGAACACGATCACGAGCGGGCTGCGCGCGCCGCCATCGGCGAGCGTGCCGGTCACGAGCATCACGAGGTCGCTGAGCGTCCAGGAGAGGAAGAACACCTCGCGCCAGCGACTGCGCACGATCTTCTCGCGCATGCGGAACGGCGGCGCGCAGGAGAGGACGGAGACGATGAACAGCAGCAGCAACTCGAAGCGGTGTGGCCGCGACCAGGTGAGCGCCACGTAGATGATGCCGAGCCCGCTGACCCCGGCGGTCAGCGGCAGCGCGGCGACGATCGTCGCTTCGCGCATACGCAGCCAGGAGACATCCATGACCTGGGGCTCATCAGCGCGCCGCACAGGTAGGTATCGGCGGGTGCGTGGGTTTCCTAAGCTCTGGCAGCGGTTGCTTAGACAGCGGGGTGTCAGCGGGTAGACAGGTTTGCAATGGAGAGGCTGATCTCGAGGATCGATACGGTCGCGGGGCGCGCGATCGAGGGCGCGATGCGCGCCCACCACCGCAGGCGCCTCGCGGGCCTCGGCCGCCTCGAGCAGCTCGATCCGCCGCAGGACGGCAGGCTCTGGTGTGCGGGCAGCCCGGCGCCTCGGCCTGGTTGCCAGCTGGACGTGCTCGTCGACGGTGAAGCCGCTTTGAGTCAGATCGCTGACACGATCGAGGGCGCACGCTCGCACGTGCACGTCGCCGGCTGGCATCTCGAGCCGAACTTCGAGCTGCGCCGCGCCGGCGGCGGCGGCGGCGACGGACCCGCGAAGGCGGCCAATCTGCGCGAGCTGCTGGCCGAGCTGGCCGAGCGGGTCGAGGTGAAGGTGCTCGCATGGGCAGGCGCGCCGCTGCCGGTCTTCACACCGTCACGCGCCGAAGTGCGCAGAACGCGCGAGCAGCTGGTGGCTGGCACGCGCATCGCCTGCGCGCTGGACCAGCGCGAGCGGCCGATGCACTGTCACCACGAGAAGCTGGTGATCGTGGACGACGAGGTCGCGTT
>DASWSH010000166.1:0-8661 GCA_036402735.1 Solirubrobacteraceae bacterium
GAGTGGTGCGGGTAGTCCGGATAGCGGTCCGGCATCGGGAAGTCGCGGAAGGAGATCGACGGCTTGGAGATGTCGATGTGCAGCGAGCGGTACGCGGAGGAGACGCCGTTGGGGTTCTGGAAGTACCAGTTGCCGCCGACCTCGTCGGAGGCCTCGAAGCAGGTGTGCGGCACGTCGAAGTCGTCGAGCGCCTTGCACGCCGTGAGCCCGCTCACGCCGGCTCCGATCACGCAAACGTTGGGGAGGCTGGCCATGCGGCCAATCCTACGGCGCAGCCGGCATCGACGGCGTCACGCCTGACCGCGGCCGTGCGCCGAGGGCTCTCGGCGGGAGCGCGCCACCTGTGCTTCAGCGCGCCGGCGCATCGGCACGCGCGATCGGCGCGAGGCGGTGCGCCCAAGGCCGCGCCTCTTCGAGCTGCGCGGCGAGCGCGATCAGCGCGCCGTCCTGCCAGGGGCCTGCGAGCAGCTGCACGCCGACGGGCACTTCCTCCTCGGTCCAGTGCAACGGCAGGCTCACGCCCGGCAGCCCCGTCACGTTGCCGAAGGCGGTGAAGGAGACGCTCGCGACCACGTCGAGCACGGGCTGGTCGGGTGCGGCGTGCTGGGCCTCGAGGATCGAGCCGGCGCGTGGCGGCAGGATCGCGGAGGTCGGCGTGAGCAGCACGTCGAAGTCGCGCCCCCAGCGGGCCAGCTCACGGCGGCTCAGCAGCTCGAGCGTCCTGCCGGCGAGCACGTAGTCGTATGCGCCGGCCTCGCGCGCGAGCTCGCGCTGGTGCACGATGTGAGGCTCGGTCGCCGCCCAGTCGACGCCGTCGTAATCGGCGAGACCGCCCTGCGTCAAGGCGATGAAGGGAGGCACCATCTCTTCGGAGATCGTCGGCACCTCGACCTCCTCCACGGAATGGCCGAGCTCCTCCAGCAGCGCTGCGGCGCCGCGCGCGGCGGCGACGCACGCCTCGTCGGTGGCGAGGCCGAGCGGGGCCTGCGCCATCAGGCCGACGCGCAGTCGCTCGGGCGCACGGCCCACCTCCTGCGCGAACGGCCGCTCCGGCGCGGGCGCGTTGTACCAGGCGATCGGGTCGGGGCCGGAGATCGCGTCGAGCACGGCCGCGGAGTCGGCCACCGTGCGAGCGACCACGCCCTCCACCACAGCGCCGAGCCAGCTCTGTGCCAGGCGCGGCACGCGCCCGCGGCTGGGCTTGAAGCCGACCAGGCCGCAGTAGGAGGCGGGGATGCGGATCGAGCCGCCGCCGTCGTTGGCGTGGGCGATCGGGAACATGCCGCCCGCGACGGAGCCGGCGGCGCCGCCGCTGGAGCCACCGGGCGTGCGCTGGGTGTCCCAGGGGTTGCGGCTGATGCCGTGCGCGAGGTTCTCCGCCGCGGTGATCACACCGAACTCGGGCGTGTTGGTGCGCCCGCACAGCACGAAGCCCGCCTCGAGCAGCGCGTCGACGACCAGCTCGCTCTCCTCGCTCGCGCCTGCGGGGGCGCCGCGCGAGCCGTACGTCACGGGCCAGCCGGCCACCGGCGTGAGGTCCTTGATCGGCATCGGCACGCCCAGGAAAGGATGTTGCTCGCCGGCCGCCAGCCTGCGGTCCGCCTCCGCCGCGGCCGCGCGCGCTTCCTCGTCGTTGCGCCACGTCACGGCGAGCAGCTCGCCGTTGCGATCGTCGACCGCCGCGAGGCACTGCTCGAGCAGCTCCACCGCCGAGAGCTCCTTGCGGCGCAGCGCGTCGGCCAGCTCCAGCGCGGAAGAGACGGGGCTCAGCTCGGCCATCGCGGGCGAATCTACCAAGGGCCGCCCAGCTGCGCACGCGCGTAGACTCCGGCCGCGGGATGAGCGGGCTCGATCTGAACGGCAGGACGGTGTTCATAACCGGCGCGGCGCGCGGGATCGGAGCGGCCGTCGCGGAGCGCCTGCACGGCCGCGGCGCGAACGTGGCGCTGGTCGGACTCGAGCCGGAGCGGCTCGCCGCCGGCGCCGAGCGGCTCGGCACGCGCGCGGCGTGGTTCGAGGCGGACGTGACCGACCTGCAGGCGCTCGAAGGCGCCGTCGCCGCAACCGTGGAGCGGTTCGGAGCGATCGACATCGCGATCGCGAACGCCGGCATCTCCTTCAGCGGCACGCTGGCGACAGCGCCGGTCGAGCAGGTCGAGCGCACGCTCGCGGTCAACCTGCTCGGCGTGTGGCGCACCGACCGTGCGGTCGTCGGCGAGATCATCCGCAGCCGCGGCTACCTGCTGAACATCTCGTCTCTGTCGGCGGTCCTGCACGCGCCGATGATGGGCCCGTACACGACCGCCAAGGCCGGCGTCGAGGCGCTCAGCGACGCGTTGCGCGTCGAGCTCGCGCCCGCGGGCGCCGCCGTCGGCTGCGCGTACTTCGGCTTCCTCGACACCGACCTGGTCAGAGCCGGCTTCGCCCAACCGTCCGCGGAGGCGATGAGGAGCAGAACTCCCGGCTTCATCCGCGACCCGGCACCGGTGTCGATCGCGATCGACGCGATCGAGCGCGGCATTGCAAAGCGCTCGGCACGGCTGTGGGCGCCACGCTGGATCGGCCCGCTGCTGTGGCTGCGGGGGCTGCTGCAGCCGTTGACGGAACGTCAGGCGATGTCCGACATGGACGCGCTGCGAGAGCACGTGCGCGTCGCCGAGAGCTCGGACGAGACCGAGCACATGGATCCGGTGCTGGGCGTCGCCGCCGGCGCGCTCCCCACGCAGGAGCGCGCGGCGGCCGGCGGCGAGCGCGGCTGAGGGCTACTCCTCCGCGCCGCGCTCCTCGCCCTGCGGCTGCTCGCCGTCGGCGAGGATCGTGTAGAGCTCCCTGCGCGCCGTGTCGAGCACCTCGCGCGCACGGCTCACCTGCACGTCGCTGCCCGTCCTCATCACCTGTGCGAACGCGAACGCGAGCTCGCGCATCAGGCGTGCGAGGTCCGCAGCGCCCTCGCTGAAGTCGCCGCTCATCTGCGCCCACGGCGCAGGCGCATCGGCGTCGCGCTCGGCGAGCAGCTCGCGGCCCGCGTCGGAGATCGCGAAGGCCTTGCGCCCCTCGCTCTCCTGCGAGCGGATCAGCCCCTCGTCCTCGAGCTGCGACAGCGCGGGATACACCGAGCCGGGGCTCGGTCGCCACACCCCGTCGCTGCGCTCCTCGATCTCCTGCATCAGCTGGTAGCCGTTGCGCGGCTCCTCCGCGAGCAGCAGCAGAGCGGCGGTGCGGATGTCGCCGCGGCGCGCCTTGCGCCCGCGTCCGCGCGGGCCGCGCCCGCCGGGTCCGAAGAAGCCCCACTCGCCCCGGTGCCCCGGTCCGAAGGGGTGATGGCGGTGACGGCAGTGCGTGCCGGCCCGCTCCTGTTCGATTCCATATCGATGCATCTCAGTTTCTCCTATCTACAAATATCTTGATTGCATCACGATATATCGTTATCTAGCGGATGTCAAGGCCGGATGGGCGAAAGCCTGATGGGCGCCGAGCCCGATGCGGGCGGTCAGGCCTGATGGGACGTCGGGGCCCGAAGGGGCGGTCAAGGAGTTGTGAGCGTCACCCGCGGATGCCGCTGAGCACGCTGATGCCGATCAGCAGCACGACCACGCCGGTGAGCTGGAGCCGGCCGAGCCGCTCGCCGAACAGCAGGTAGGCGGCGATCGCGGAGAGCCCGGCGAACTGGCAGGCCACCACCGCGGCGACCGCGATGTCGTGTCGGGCGCCGAGCGTGAAGGACGCGAAGCCGAGCACCTCGCACACGCCGGCGCCGGCCACCAACGGCCACGCCGGCGCGAACACGCGCGGGCGCAGCCTGCCCGCCGCGAGCAGCGGCATCGCGACGAGCGCGACGCCCACCAGGCGGGCGGGCATGACCACCCAGGAGAGCGGCAGCGTGGAGCTGACGCGACCCGTCGCATACAGCGAGGCGCCGAACGACACCGCAGCGAGTGCGGCGAGCACGAGCACGCGCCGCGAGTGCACCGAGCCCGCGCTCGCGCTCCCGGCCGCCTCCGCGCCGATCGCGACCGTCCGGTGCTCGCCGCGATCGACGGGGCTTGCCGCCGCGTCCTCGGGCGCCGCGCCCCTGCGGCGCTGCCGCGGGGGCGTGGCCGCCAGCGAGATGCCCAGCGCGATCACCGCCAGCGTGACGCCGACGCCCGCGCTCACGCTCTCGCCGCCGGCGATCGCGATCAGTGCCGCGATCGCCCCCTCGGTGGCGACGAGCGGCGCGATCAGCGCAACCGCGGCGCCCTCGCGATAGGCGATGTACACGAGCAGCAGGCCGAGGATGTTCCCGACGCCCGCCAGCGCCAGCCAGCCGGCGGCAGCGCCGTCGAGCCGCGCCGGCACGCCGTCCGCGAGCACGAAGGGAGCGACCACGACGAAGCCGACGATCGCGAGCCCGGCAACCACCACGACCGGATCGATGATGCGGCTGGCACGCGAGGAGAAGAGCGTTGAGAGCGTCCACGCGACAGCGGCGCCGAGGCCGCCGAGGATCGCGACCACGTCAGCTCCGCGCGGACAGGCGCTCGCCGCTCTCGGCGTCGAACAGGTGCAGCCGCTGCGTGTCGAGCCACAGCCGCGCCGGCGCGCCCTCGCGCAGCCGGCTGGAGGCGTCGAGCCGAGCGACCACGTCGGCGGCGAGCGACACCCCCTCTTCCTCTTCGGCCTGGCGCTGCGGCCCGACCGGGCCTTCGCTGTGGTCGAGCGAGATGTGCGCGTAGACGTCCGAGCCCGTCTCCTCGATCACGTCGACGGGCACGTCAAGCATGTGACCGTGCCGATGCGTGCCGACGATCTCGGCGTCCTCGAAGTCCTCGGGGCGGATGCCGACGATCACGTCGCCCTCGTGGGCGGCGACCACGGCGCGCTGGCGCTCGTCGAGCGGGATCTCCGTCAGGCTCGTCACGAGCGAGCTGCCCTGCAGGCGGCCGCGCAGCAGGTTCATCGAGGGCGCGCCGATGAAGCCGGCGACGAACAGGTTGCGGGGCGTGGAGTACAGCTCCTCGGGCGCGCCGCTCTGCTGGATCACGCCGTCGCGCATCACCACAATGCGGTCGCCGAGGGTCATCGCCTCGGTCTGGTCGTGCGTGACATAGACGGTCGTGGCGCCGACGCGGCGCTGGATGCGCGTGATCTCCGCGCGCATCTGCACGCGCAGCTTCGCGTCGAGGTTGGACAGCGGCTCGTCCATCAGGAACGCCTTCGGCTCGCGCACGATCGCCCGCCCCATCGCGACGCGCTGGCGCTGGCCGCCGGAGAGCTGGCTCGGCTTGCGCTCGAGCAGCTCGCCGATGCCGAGCATCTGCGCCGTCTCGCGCACGCGCGCGCGCACCTCGTCCTTGGGCTTGCCGGCGCGGCGCAGCGCGAAGCCCATGTTCTTCTCGACGCTCATGTGCGGGTACAGCGCGTAGCTCTGGAACACCATCGCCACGTCGCGCTGTCGCGGCTGCAGGTCGTTCGCTCGCACGCCGTCGATCAGCAGATCGCCGGAGGTGATCGCCTCGAGGCCGGCGAGCATGCGCAGCACAGTCGTCTTGCCGCAGCCGGACGGACCGACGAGGATCAGAAACTGGCCGTCGCCGATCTCGAGATCGAAGTCGTGCACCGCCACGGTGCCGTCGGGGTAGCGCTTGCTGAGGCTGCGGCAGACGATCTCGGCCATGCTCACGCCACCGTCAGCGCATGCGCCTTGTGGCGCAGGCCCGAGGAGAACACCTGACCGCGGGCCCGGCGCAGGGCGATCGCGACCGCGCCGTACAGCGCGGCCTTGTCGCCGAGCCGGCTCAGCTCGATGCGCGTCGGCAGCGGCAGCAGGCCGGCGACCGCGGCGCGCACAGGCGTGACGAGCGCCGCATTCGAGCCGATGCCGCCGCCCAGCACGACCAGCTCGGGGTCCACGACCGCGCACACCGTGGCGATCGCGAGGCCGATGCGCCTGCCGACCTGATCGACGATGGTACGCGCCTGCTCGTGGCCCTCCCCCGCGAGCTCGAACACATGCTGCGCGCTGTCCGGCTCGGCGGAGCCGGTGATCGCGTGGAAGGCGGCGAGGATGCCATCGGCGCCGATTTCGTCCTCGAGCCCGCCGTGCACGCGGTGGCGCTCGTCGAAGGGATCGCTGCCGCTCGGCAGGTAGGCGATCTCGCCGGCGGCGCCGTGGGCGCCGCGCACGAGCTGGTCGTCGATCACGATTCCCATGCCGACACCGGCGCCGACGGCGATGAAAGCGAAGGTCGAGACGCCGCGCGCGACGCCGGCCCAGCGCTCGCCGACGGCGGCGAGGTTGACGTTGTTCTCGACCAGCACCGGCACGCCGAAGCGCTCGCCGATCACCGACAGCGCATCGAAGTCGCCGCCGGCGGAGAGGTTGTAGGCGAGCGAGCTCACGCGTGTGGAGCCCTGGTCGACCACGCCGGGAGTCGAGATGCCGATCGCCAGCAGGCGGTCGTGCTCGGCGCCGGCGCGCGCCACGACCTTCCTGACCATGTCCGTGATCTGAGCGCTCGTGCGCCGCGGCGAGCGCTTGTCGGTCTCCTCGCGCTCGTCGCAGATCAGCTCGCCGAAGATGTTCGCTGCGCCCACGCGCACGTTCGCGCCACCGATGTCGACGCCCACCACGAAGCCGGCTCTGTCGCTCACCACGTAGGCCATCGGCTTGCGCCCGCGCCGGCCGTCGCGCGCGCCCGCGGCGCCGACGAGTCCCGCCTGCTCCATGCGCCGCACGGCCGCGGAGACAGCCGGCCGGGAGAGGCCGGTGCGGTCCGCCAGCTCGGGCCTCGTGACGGGACCCTCGCGGAAGATCGTCTCGAGCACGGCCTGCTCGTTGAGCTCGCGCAGCAGGCTCGCGCGCGTGGTCGAGCCGACCCCTTCGCCATGCCCGTCGCCGTGCTCGGATCCTGCCACCGCAGCGCCTCTTTCGTTAGCCACCCTTCCAATACCGTGGAGCTTGACGCGCTCGCAGCAACCGGTATATGCTCCAATTCCGAAAGGCAACATACCAAATGCCTGCACGGCGGCGAGAGTATTTTCGCCGGCGTGCGGCGGGAGCGGCTAGGAGGAGATGCGAGCAATGGGAGTCGACGAGCAGCGGACGATCTCACGCCGGGGATTTCTCAGCAGCGCGGCCGCCGGCAGTGCGGCGATCTACCTCTCCGCGTGCGGTGGCAGCAGCAAAACGAGCAGCAGCGCCAGCGGCGGCAGCAGCGGCGGGGGCGGCAAGGTCACGCTCAACAATCTCTTCCAGCAGCAGGCGGGCTACAGCGCGAGCGATCTCCAGGGCATGACCAAGGCGTTCGAACGGCAGAACCCGAACATCAAGGTCAACAACACGCTCGTCGCCTACGAAGCGCTGCACGACAAGATCGTCGCGGCGGCGCCGGCCGGCACCTACGACGTCGTGCTCGGCGACTGCATCTGGCCCGCCGAGTTCGGCTCGAAGGGGATCGTGCAGGACCTCACGAGCAAAGTGCAGCAGCTGCCCGTCAACCAGATCTTCCCCGGCGCGATCCAGATGGCGCTGTACCAGGGCAAGTACTACGGCATGCCCTGGATCCTCGACACGAAGTACCTCTACTCGAACAAGGCGATGCTGGCGAAGGCGGGCAAGACGACCGCCGACCTGAAGACGCTGACCGGCATGGTCTCCACGCTCGAAGCGCTGAAGAGCCACGGCGTCCTGAAGTACCCGTTCATGGGCAGCTGGAAGCAGGCCGAGGCGGTCGTGTGCGACTACGCGACGCTGGTCGGCGCGTTCGGCGGGAAGTTCCTCGACGCGGCGGGCAAGCCCGCCTTCAACACCGGCGGCGGCGTGCAGGCGCTCGAATTCATGAAGATGCTGCTCGACAAGGGCCTCGCCAATCCGTCCTCGACGACGGCGGCCGAGGAAGACGTGCTGAAGGCGTTCGCCGCGCAGCAGGTCGCGGTCAACTGGAACTGGACCTTCCAGCTGGCGGGCGCGAGCGACCCGACGAAGAGCAAAGTCGCGAAGGCCGACGTGACGATCCAGCACACGCCGAAAGGCAGCGCTCCGGTCGCGCCGGGCGTCAACGGCGGCCAGCCGGTGATGATCACGGCGGGCTCGCAGCATCCCGAAGAGGCGTGGGAGTACATCAAGTTCATCACCAGCCAGCCCACGCAGAACGGCTACGTCGCCGACTCGCTGCCGATCTGGAGCTCCTCCTACTCGGAAGCGAGCGTGGTCAAGACCGCGGGCCCGCAGCTCGTGTCGGTTGCGAAGACGCAGCTGCCGGACATGATCCTGCGCCCGCAGGTGACGAACTACAACGCCGCCTCGCAGGAACTGCAGGTGCAGATCCAGCGCGCGCTGCTCGGCAAGACGAGCCCGCAGAGCGCGCTCAACACGGCGGCCGGCGCCTTCAACGCCTAGCACGCCGCGGCCGGGAACTGGTCGAGAGGACCAGGAGTGAGCAGCTCGGCCACAGCCGCCCCGAGCCGCCCGGCTCGGGGCGGGACGAGCTGGCGCGCGCGCACGCGCGAAGCGCGCTTCGCGCTGGCGCTGCTCGTGCCCAGCGTGATCGTCGTCTTCGGGATCGTGATCTATCCGATCATCAAGACGCTGATCACGTCGTTCTACGCGGTCGACTCGCCGTTCCCGAAAGCGTGGCCGGGCGTCGGCCTGGACAACTACTCCAAAGCGCTCTCGAACCC
>DASWSH010000167.1:0-7683 GCA_036402735.1 Solirubrobacteraceae bacterium
CTCATCGAGGCTGCCGCGCGTCGCGCGGCTCAGGGCTCTCGCAGCACATAGCCGACTCCGTGCACCGTCTGGATCAGCCGCCTGTCCCCCTCCGCCTCGAGCTTGCGGCGCAGGTAGCCGATGTACACGCGCAGCGCGTTCCCGGAGGGACCGAAGTCATATCCCCACACGCGGTCATAGATGAGCTCCGAGCTCAGGACGCGCTTGGGGTTGAGCATCAGCAGCTCGAGCAGCTGGTACTCGGTGCGAGTCAGATCGATCTCACGCTCGCGGATCCTGGCGGCGTGCGCGTCGGGATCGAGTTCGAGCTCGGCGAACCGCAGGACGCTGCCGTCGGCGCCGTCCAGGTGGCGGCGCATGATCGCGCGCAGCCGCGCCTGCAGCTCGCGCACGTCGTAGGGCTTGACCAGGTAGTCGTCGGCTCCCGCCTCGAGCCCATCGACGCGATCCTCGACAGCAGCCCGTGCGGTCAGCATCAGGATCGGCGTGCGGTTGCCGGCGCGCCGCAACGTGCGGCAGACCTCGATCCCGTCGGTGTCCGGCAGCCCCAGGTCGAGCACGATCGCGTCGGGAACGTCGTTGCGGGCGCGACTGAGACCTTCGGTGCCGGTCTCGGCGAGGATGATCTCGTAGCCGCCGAGCATCAGCGCGCGCCGAATCGCCGCTCGCACCTCATCGTCGTCCTCGATCACCAATATCCGCATCTCGCGTTACCCGAAGCTATCGCTCCTGACTGTGCACCATCCAGCGCGCACGGACCGCTAGGCCGCGGGGCTCGTTCCCGACGATCCGCCGCCTGCGGGGCCGGCGTTGCCACCGAAGGCGCCGGCGAGGTCGGCCTGGCACGCTTTCTGCGCGCTCTTGAATGCTTCGCTGGAGGTGTTGATGGCGCTCGTGTTGAAGACGGGGCCTTTCCCGCTCGTGTTGGGGGCGGGCAGGTTGATTCCGTTTTTGCGCATGCAGGTGGCGTAGCTGGTGAGGGCGCTACGCGCGCTCGCGCTGTTCAGGTTGCGCGAGCCGCGCCCCGGCGCGTTTCCGGCGCCGCACTTCTTCAGCGCTTCCTGGAACTTCGCCTGCGAGACGCCTTCCGGCGCTTTCAGGAAGCCGCCGCCGGGGCGCCCGCCACCGCCTTGCCCGCCCTGTCCGGGAGCGCCAGACGGCGCCGGCAGGTTGATGCCCTGTTTCTGCAGGCACGTGCGCAGCGAGGCGAACCGGCTCGCGCCCGCGCTCCCCGCGCTCCCTGGCTGGGTCGAGCTCGTCGCTTTGGCGGACGAGCTCGAATTGGTGCTGGAAGAGCTGCCACATGCGGCCAATACGGCGACGGCCGCGATGACCGCGATCGATGCCAGCAGCATGCGCCATCGGCGAGGGGCCGCGGGCGAGGTTTGATTGTGGGTGTCGCTTGACATTTTTGGGTTTCCTTCTTGTTCGTTGTTGTTGGTGCTAGCCGGATCCGAACAGCGGCTGTGTCGCACCCGCTGCGGAGCCGCTCGAGCTGGTCGAGCTCGTGCCGGCGGCGCCGCTGGTGCTCGAGCCGATCGAGATCGAGCTCGCTGTGACGCTGCCGCCGGCGCCCTGGCTGCCCGTGACCACCACGGTGTCGCCGGGGTGGATGCTCTTCACGTTTGCGGAGACGGGCTTGGTGACTTTCGTTCCGGTCGGGGCGGTGACCTTGACCGTGTTGCCCTGCCTGGTGGCGACGTACAGCGTGTTGCCGCTCACGTAGGAGACCTGCCCGGTCGTTGCGCCGCCTCCCGCTCCGCCGCCGGGAGCTCCGCCTGCACCGGCGAACCCGCGCGCGGCCGTGCCGCCGGCTCCGCTGCGCAGCGCTGCGATGCCTGCGGGCGCCCCGGCGGCCGAGCTGGAGCCGGCCTGGCCCTTCTCGATCTCGACGCCGCCGAGAAAGCCGCCGGCAATCAAGAGCGCGGCGATCAGGCCGAGGGGCAGCGGGGAGAGCAGCTTGCGCCGGGGCCGGCGCTGGGGCTGCTGGGGCTTATCATCGGACCCCTCCTCGCTGTCGAGCTCGTAGTCGAGCGGGCGCGCCGCAGCGCTCGCGCGCTCCTCGGCGGCCGTCTCGGCGGGCGCCGTCCTCTCAGCTATCGGGTGCTCGATCGTCGTCTCGTCGGTGGTCATCTGCTGCTCCTGGTCTGGGTTGCGCTGCTCACTCAAAGCGCAGCGCCTCGATAGGTCTGAGCGCGGCTGCCCGCGCGGCCGGATAGGTGCCGAAGAAGAGCCCCGAGAGGGCCGCGGCACCGAAAGCGAGGAAGATCGAGTACAGGGCGATGATCGGCTTCACACCCGCGATTTCGAACTGGCTGCCGATCACGCCGAGTGACACGCCGGCGATTCCGCCGATCAGCGACACGAGCACCGCCTCGGTGAGGAACTGCGTGAGGATGTCCGAGCGCCGTGCCCCGATCGCCTTGCGGATACCGATCTCGCGCGTTCGCTCGGTGACGCTGACGAGCATGATGTTCATCACACCGATCCCGCCGACGAGCAGCGAGATCGCGGCGACCTCGCCGAGCAGCGTGGTGAAGACGCTGCTGGTCGAGCTCGATGTGGACAGCAGCGAGCCCTGGTTGATGACGCGGAACCCGGCTTCGGCGGTGTTGGTGATCTTGTGGCGTTCGTCGATGATCTGGGTGACCTCGGCTTCGGCCGAGTTCAACGAGGATTCGGACCGCGCCTCGACCGTGATCGAGCTGAGCGCGCCGAAGCCGGTAAGCGTGTCCTGGACGGTCGTGATCGGCGCCATCACGACGTCGTCCTGGTTGGTCGCTCCGTTGGACCCCTTGGAGGCGAGGACACCTGCGACTTCGAAGCTCGACCCGTTGACCCTGATCGTCTGGCCGACGGCGCTCTGGCCGGCGAACAGTTCCTGCTGCACGGTCTGGCCGATCACGACGACCCGCTTGGTCTGCGACACGTCCGCGCTCGTCAGCGAGGTCCCTTCCTGCAGGGAATATGTGTGAGCCGTGAGGTAGCTTGGGGTCGTGCCGATGAAGCTCGAGGGTTCATAGCTCGTGCTGCCGTTCACGAGCTTCACGCTGTTCGCGTTGACGACCGGCGAGGCGCTTTTCACATCGGGCGCAAGACCCGGGTTCTGCAGCGCTTCGGCGTCCTGCTTGGTGAGCGAGATGCTCGTCGCGGAGCTCCCGCCGGGGCCCGCGCGGCCGCCCTGGGGCGTGACCAGCAGAACGTTCGTACCGAGGCTCTGAATCCGGGACTGCACGGCCTCGGAGGAGCCGTTGCCGACGGCAATCAGCACGATCACCGAGGCGACGCCGATCGTCATGCCGAGGATCGTCAGGCCCGAGCGGAGCTTGTTCGCCAACAGGCCGCTCCAGGCGATGCGGAGCGTCTCGCGCGCGATCATCGTGCGGCCCCGTCCAGCAGATCGTGCGCCGCCTCGTGATCGCCGCGAGGGGGCGGCGGCTCGTGCGCGTCCGCCGCGCGCCGGTCCTCGACGATGCGGCCGTCGGTGAGGCTGATCACGCGATCGGCCTGCCGTGCGACATCGGGCTCGTGGGTGATCAGCACGATCGTGCGCCCGGCGGCGTTCAGGCTCGCGAAGATCTGCAGGACCTCCTCGGTGGAGTGCGAGTCGAGGTTGCCGGTCGGCTCGTCGGCGAGGATCATCGTCGGGTTGGTGACGAGCGCGCGCGCGACGGCGACACGTTGTTGCTGGCCACCGGAGAGCTCGGAGGGCTGGTGGTGGAGACGCTTGGCCATGCCCACCGACACCAGCGCCTGCTCCGCGCGGCTTCGCCGGGCCGCGCGATCGACACCCGCGTAGGCGAGCGGCAGTTCGACGTTGGCGAGCGCGGTCGTGCGCGGCACCAGGTTGTAGCTCTGGAAGACGAAGCCGATCTTGCCGTTGCGAAGATCGGAGAGCTCGTCCTCGTCGAGATCGCGCACGTCGACCCCGTCGATCTCATAGCGGCCCGCCGAAGGTACGTCCAGACAGCCGAGGATGTTCATGAGCGTGCTCTTGCCGCTGCCGGAGCTGCCCATGATCGCGACAAAGTCGCCGCGGTCGATCTGCAGTGAGACGCCACGCAGCGCCCGCACCCTGATCGGTCCGATCTCGTAGGTCTTCGTTACCTGCTCGACCAGGATCGCGGGGGGGCGGGGATGCGCGGACTCCCGCCTGCGCGGAGTGCGATCACGGTCGACGACCGGGCGCTCTCGGGGCACGCGCCGGCGGTGCGCCGTCTGAGGCGCGCCGGGTATGCGCATCATCCGCCGCCTCTGCCGCCGGCGGCTGCGCCGCCCGGCAAGCCGCCGCCGCCGAGCCCGCCGCCGCCGAGTCCGCCGCCGCCAAGGCCGCCACCGAAGGCTCCGGCGCGCCCGCCGGCTGCGGTCCCTGAGGAGGTGCTTTTCGCGACCGGAAGCAGGACTTCTTCGCCCGCCTGCAGGCCGCTGAGGATGATCGTCGCGCTGTTGCCCACGAGACCCGTGGTCACCTGCTCGCGCACCTGTTTGCCGCCGCGGACCACGGTCACCGATCCAGCCGAGATCGCGCTGCTGGGAACGTTGAGGCCCTGTTCCTGCTTGACGACGACTTCGGCGGTCGCGCTCATGCCCGTTTTCACGCCGGACTCGCCCTGGTCGAGCTGGAAGGTGACGTCATAGCTGACCACGCCACTCGTGCTCGTCGGCAGCTGGTCGATGCTGAGCACATGGGCGGCGACCTTCTTGCCGCTCAGCGCTTCGAGCGTGACCGTGGCGAGTTGGCCCACCTTCACGCTGCCGACTTCGGACTCGCTCAGCGCGACGACGAGCTGCATCGACCCGAGGTTGCTGATCACCGCGAACGGCGTGGTGCCGGTGGAGCCGCCGGACGACGACGCGGCGGCCGTGGTGGAGCCCGCGCCGGTGGCGCCGCCGGCCGCGCCGGTCGAGGATCCGCTGCTCGAGGAGCTGGTCACGCTCGAGGCTTTCGTGGTGCCCGTGGCCGAGACCGTTTCGCCGACTTCGCCGGACAGCGCCACGATCGTGCCGTCCTCTGGCGCGTAGAGCTTCGTGTTCTGAACGGCTTTTTCGTCGCTCTGGACGGTGAGCTGCGCGCTCTTCACCGTGGCTTTCGCCGAGGCGATGTTGGCTTCGCGCGTGGCCGCGCTCTGGGTGGGTTCAGAGGAGCCCGTGCCCTGAGCACCCCCGCCGCTCGTCGCGGAGCCGGCTGAGCCGCCGCTCGGCGCCGCGGTTTTCGTGGCGGGCGCCGTGGTGGTTTTGCTCGTCGTGGTGTTGCTCGGCGTTGTGGCGCTCGGCGTGGTGGTGCCCGACGGGGTCGTCGTGCTCGGCGCGGTCGTTGTGCCGGCCGGAGCGCTCGAGTTGCTCGCGTACACAAGGACGCCGGCCGTCGTCGCGGCAGCCGTCGCGGTGGCGCCCGTGGAACCCTGGGTGGTGCTCGCTTCGCCGCCGCCTTCTTCGTCTTTGGCGAGATTGGCTTCGGCGGACTGCAAGGAGGCCTTTGCCTGTTCGAGCGTGACTTCGGCGCTCTGCGGATCGAGCGTTGCCAGCAGCTGGCCCTTGGCGACCTGCTGGCCGGCCTTGACATAGATGTGGGTGACGGTCCCGCTCGTCTTGAAGCCCAGGTTCAGCTGGCCGGCGGCCTGGACGTTGCCGGCCCCCGACACTGTCGCCTGCACGACGCCGCGCTGCACGGTGGCGGTCCTCGTGCTCTGTCCGCTGGACTGCGAAGCCGGACCGACCGCGACGAACGCGAACACGATCAGCGCGATGCACAGCGCCGCGAGCGCGCTGTTGAGCCGCGGCTGCTCCTTGAACCTCGCGATCACGATCGTGCCCCCGCGAATCCTTGAAGCGCCGGCGCTCGCCGGGACCGCGGCGGTCGCGGCGCCGGGGACGAAAGGATCTGAGAGGTCGGGAACATGAGCTGTGGGAGTCAGCGCAAGGTGCGGCTGGCGCGCTTGCGTGGTCGGGTAGCTCGGTCAGCATCCGCGGCCGCTGTAATAAAGCCCTAACAGCGCGGTAAGAGAAGCTTCTGAACCGTTTTGGGCAGCGGTGAGGCGGACCGATCAGCTGCGGCCTGCGGGCCGTGTCCAGCCCTGGTCCTCGCCGGCGAACCGCTGCGCGAGCAGCGCGGTTAGAGCCGCAACCGTTGCTGCCAGAGCGAGCGGGAGCACGAGGTCCACACCGATCACCAGCAACGCACCGGCGAGCGCGCCGAGGAACATCGTCGTCACCGCGATCAGGCGGCGGGCTGGGTGCCCGCCCGGCCCCCCAGCCAGGTGTGAGTCGGCGCCGATTCCGGTCAGCGTGAGGGTCAGGACGGTGGTCGTGAGGTCCGGCACGGCGAGGACGCGCGCCGTCGCGTTCTGTATCCCCATCGACAGAGCCAGCGTCACGATCAGCGCGTAGCGCGCTCCCAAAGCCACAGGCCGGCCCGCGATCGCGGCGATCAACAGCGCCAGCAGGAGCAGCGGCACGGCGGCGGCGGTGGCGGTGCGCAGGTGACGGGCGCGGTGGCGTGAGGCTGTGGCCGCGATCCGGCCTCCAGCGACGGCTCCCAGGACAAAGGCGGCGAGCGCCACGAGCGACGCGCCCACCGACAGTCTGCCGGCGCCGGCGATGGCGAAGCCGAGGAAGACCACGTTGCCCGTCATGTTGGCAACGAACACGTGCCCGAGCGCGAGGTAGCTGACGGCATCGACCAGGCCCGTCAAGAACGTGAGCAGGATCAGAAGGGCCGGCAGCGGACCGTGCTCGGCGCCCCACGGCCAGCGCGACCGAACGACCCGCGCCACGGCTGCCACGTGATTCACGGCCTCAGTCGTAGATCACGAATGAGAAGCCGCTGTCGACGTGGGCCCTCCGGCCGCGTCGAGAACGAAGCGCGCGCATCCCAACCTCCCCCCGCTAGATAGCTCTGCCGTGGCGCGGGAGCCTAGCTATGTTGCGCGCCGGGCAACGGCGTCAAGCGCCGTGGCCGGGATGGTCGCGCTGCGCCTCCCTGATCTCCTGCTCGCTGGCGCCCGCCTCCAGCGCGTCGTCTTGAAGGTTGCCCTCGAACACCGCGAGCTCCGCGTCCGGAGCGTCGCGCAGTCGTTCCAGCGCGACTTCTGTGGCGCGCGGATCGGTTGGCTCGACCTCGACTTGGCGGAATCTGCGCACCGCGTCGTCGCCGTTCTCGGGCGCCGCGTCGCCGGCGCCTGGGTCGGCTGCTCCTGCCGGCGCGCCTGGCTCGGCCTCCGCTGCCGCGAGAGCAGGGTCCGGCTCGTTCAGGGGTTCTGTCGACGCCTGCTTGCGAGCGTCCTTCCTGGCCTGCTTGTCCAGCCGGCGCTCGCGAAGGCGATGCTCGCGGGCGAGCTTCGCCATCGTCGTCTTCTTCTTGCCGCTTGAGCCCATGTTCTTCGCGTCCTTTGTCGAGGTGCCGGGCGCGCGTGACGCCGCAGGCTTCGTTCGGCGGCAACGGTCAGCCGGCCGGCCGGCTTGAGGATCCTGTGCCGCGGCCGGATCGGCCGGGACACCACAGCCGGCGGCGGGCGTCCTTGTGTTCCGCGCGAGCCGTCGAGCCCGCGCCGGCCGCTAGGCCAGCTGCACGTTCGTTGCCTTGGGGCCCTTGTCGCCGGCTTCGGCCTCGTAGCTCACCTTCGCGCCTTCGGCCAGCGAGCGAAAGCCCTCGCCGACGATCGCGCTGTGGTGGACGAACAGGTC
>DASWSH010000168.1:0-1538 GCA_036402735.1 Solirubrobacteraceae bacterium
CCACATCGTGCCTGTGGTCGAGGCTGTCGGGGTCGCGGTGATCTGCGTCGGCGTGGTGGTCGTGTTCGTGCTGTGGGCGCTGGCCGAGCTGCGCATACGCCCGAGCACGTACGAGGAGGTGAGGCTCCTGCTCGGGCGCTATCTCGCGCTCGGCCTCGAGTTCGCGCTCGGCGCCGACATCCTCGCCACCGCCGTTTCGCCCTCGTGGGACGAGATCGGCAAGCTCGGCGCGATCGCCGGCATCCGCACCGCGTTGAACTACTTCCTCTCCCGGGATCTCGATCGCGCAGCGGCCGCGGCCGACGCCGGGTGACGTTCCGGGTGCGGGTAGCGAGCGCGCACGATCTGCCGATCATCGCCTCGCTCCAGCTGGCATCGGCGCGAGCGGCGTTCGCGCACATCGCACCGGTGGAGCGGCTCGAGCCGCGCGACTGGGCGGCGGACCTCGCAGCAGCTGAGACGGCGCTGGTGGCGGTCTCGGCACCCGAGGGCCAGGTGGTGGGCTTCGCGTTCGTAGGCGGCTGCGAGCTGCAATTCCTCTACACGCACCCGGGCGTGTGGGGCGGCGGCGCCGGGCGCGCGCTCCTGGCCGCCGCCGAGGATGCGCTGCGCTCCGGGGGCTGCGACGAGGCGTTCGTCTACACGGAGGAGCGCAACGAGCGCCCGCTGCGGGTCTACGCCGCGGCCGGCTGGTGTCCCGACGGCACCATGAAGGAGCGCGACTGGCTCGGCACTCCGATCCGCGAGCTCCGGCTGGTCAAACGGCTGCGGGAATGAGCTTCTCGTCGCTCTCGTGCTCGCGGAAGAAGCGCACGATCGGCCCGACGTACTCCTCGAAGCGGGGGCAGCGCAGCCCGGCGCGGGCGAGGAGGTCGTCGGCGCGGCGGGTATCGAAGCGCACCTCGTGGTTGAGGTAGCGGATCGACTCCTGCGGCGCGCCGGAGAACATGTCGCGCACGGTCTTGAACCGCAGCGAGCTCTCGATCAGCCGCGGCGGCAGCTTGTACGCCGGCTCCTTCCCGGCGTACTCCTTGCTCAGCAGCGTGAGCAGCTCGCGCGCGCTGATCGGGTCGGGATCCACGAGGTGCAGCGTCTCCCCGACCGCCGACGGCTCGCTAGACACCGCGGCGAGCGCGTCCACCACGAAGTCCACGGGCACCACGTTGAACGGCGCTCCCGACTCGCCGAACTGGGCGATCGGCGTCCTCCGCGCCACCGACAGCGCGATCGTTCGCAGCATGTAATACGGCCCGTCGAACTTCTGCGTCTCGCCGGTCCGCGAGTCGCCGACCACGATCGCAGGGCGGTAGATCGTGGTGGGCACGCGGTCGAACATCTCGCGCACCCACAGCTCCGCCTGGAACTTCGTCGACTCGTAGTGGTTCTTGAACCCCTGCCCGAGCGACAGCTCGTGCTCGTAGATGACGCCGTGCCGCTCGCCCGCCACGTACGCGGTGCTCACGTAGTTGAGGCGGCCGAGCTGCTCACAGGCGGCACAGAACTCGAGCACGTTGCCCGTGCCCTCGACGTTCACGCGC
>DASWSH010000169.1:0-1764 GCA_036402735.1 Solirubrobacteraceae bacterium
ACGCTCTGGCGCATCGAGGCGCCGGAGATGGCGCGCTCCAAGGCGAGCTGGGTGTTGTCGATCAGGGTCACAGGGAGGATCAGCTGAGGGAACTGAGGCGTCCTCCTTGGACTGCGCTGCGACCACCATCCATGGCGGTTAGTCCGGGTATCGGCGTGCGGGCCCCGAGCTTTAGCGGCGGCGGCGCGCGGACTCAGCCTGCGCGGTCCACCAGCGGCATCCGCGGCAGCGGCGTGGCGTAGCCCTGCATCGCCGCGCGGCCGTGCACCAGCCGGCGCATCTCGGCCCCCGTGGCCGCCACGTGCTCCTCGAGCAGGGCGGTCGTGCGGCCCTGCAGCTCCGCGGCGCGTGCCAGGCAGTCGCGCGCATCGAGCGGCGGGACGTAGGGCAGCTCCGCCACGACGCTGCGGCGATCGTTCCAGAGAGCCGGCAGATCGCCGAGGCTGCCGGCGCGCACGAGCTCGAGCTCACGCTCGGCGAGCTCTACTAGGCGGCCGTAACCGGCGTGCATGACTGACCAGCCACCTGGTCCCACGCGTCCCGAAGCTCGCGCAGGAGCTTGGCCACGTGGTCGATCTTGTCGGCGTCGCGCTTGAGGCGCGCCTCGAGCAGGAGCCGCTGGCAGAAGGAGTAGATCGACTCGAGGTTGGCTGCCACCTCGCCCGCGGACATGTCGAGCGTCGCGCGCAGCTCGGTGATGATCGCCTCTGCGCGCCGCAGCCGCTCGTTCATGACGGTGAGGTCGCCGGCCCGCATGGCCGCCGCACCCTGGAGCAGGAAGCGATTCGCGCCGTCGTAGAGCATCACCACGAGGCGCTCCGGCGGCGCGGTGAGGATCGCGCTGTCGCGGTACGCCTGCTGAGCCGTTGCGTAGGGGGTCATGAGCCTCTCGGGTAAGAGTCGGGCGGGGACGTCTCGCCCGGTTAGTCGGCAGCTGTGCGCCGAGATTTAGCGGTTGTTGGCGAGCCCGGCGAGCTGCCCGGACAGCCACTGGCCCTGCGCCTGGCTCTGCTGAAGCGCCGTCTCCATCGCGGCGAACTGCGCCTTCAGCGTGTCCTGCTTCTTGGTGAGCAGCACGTCCATCGACGCGATCTGGTCGTTCAGCGACTTCTGCTTGAGGTCCTCCGAGCTGAGGCGCGACTCCATCGTGCCGCCCGCCTGGAGCGTCGGCGCGAGCAGGTTGTCGAGCGCCTGGCCGAAGCCGCTCGTGCCGCTGATCAGGTTCTTGACCGAGGTCGGGTCCGCGGCAAGCGCCGTCGCAAACTTGGCCGTGTCGAAGACGAGCTTGCCCTCGATCGCGTCCTGGTTCAGCGTGGCGAAGCCGCTGCCCGTCGAGACGCCGATCTCGTTCATCTGGTCGAGCGTGGTGGGGTTGCCCGGCGCGTAGGTGTTCGTCATCGCGACGCGCAGCTGGCTGAGGATGCCCTCGAGCATCGTGTCGCCGTTCAGAAGGCCCTTCTGCTGGTCCGCGGCGGTCTGCGGGTTCACGACCTTCTTCTCGTCGAGCTTCGAGCGGATGAAGTCGAGCGTCGAGTTGTACTGGTCCACGAACGCCTTCACCTTCGCGGTGATGTTCGCGTTGTCGGGAGCCGGCGCGCTCACCGTGACGGTGACGGGCCCTGACGAGGTCGTGACGCCCTTGAGGGTCACGGAGACACCCGGGATCGCGTCGGTCACGACGTTGCTCGGGCTCGTCTTGACGGCGCCGCTGTCGACCCAGTAGTTCGCGTCGAGCCCGCCGACCGCGCGCGAGCCGTCCTCGGC
>DASWSH010000170.1:0-17512 GCA_036402735.1 Solirubrobacteraceae bacterium
GCTGAGCGTCGACCTCTTCTACGAGGAGCGCGAGGATCAGCGGCCCGCGGGCGCCGGGGACGCGCTGGCGGTGGAGATGGAGGCTGCGACGCTGTTCGCGCTCGGCGCCGCGCACGGGGTGCCGGTCGCCTGCCTGCTGACCGTCTCGGACACCTTCGGTGCGAGCGGCGAGCGCATGCGCATCGATCCCGAGTCGCTGCTGGAAGCGTCGCTGCAGATGGGCCACGCCGCGGTCGCGGCGCTGAGCTGACTCAGGTTTTGCCTGCAGCCGGCCGCGTGGCGCGCGAGCGCGCACCAGGCGTCGTGGCAGCGCGTGCCGCTTTGGCGGCTTTCTCGGCTTTGGCCTCGCGCGCTTTGCTCGTCGCTTTCGCCGTGCCCGCGGCGCCGGTGCGTTTCGTGGCCCTGGCGCGGGAGGGCGCCGCGGCACGGGGTTTGGCCGCCGCGGGCGACCTGCGCGAACCGGCGGCCGCCGCCATGGTCGTACCTGGACGCGCGGCCCGTGCAGCACGGACAGCCGGGGCGCCGGCCGCAGCGGGGGCGCCCGGCCCAGCGGGGGCAGAAGCCGGCGCGGGGGCGGTGCGTGCGCGCAGTGCGGCGTCGACCTTGTCGGTCAGCGCCTGCAGCTGCGACTCGATCGCGGCCAGCCTCGCCTCGACGCCGCTGGGCGAGAGGGCGCGGTCGAGGCGGTCGACACCGTCCTCGATCCCCTCGAGGCGGTGCGAGACGGCACGCAGCCGCCTGGTGAGCCGTTCGACGTCGGCGGCGGAGGGGATGTTGAGCGCGCCCATCGCGACCTCCTGCGCCTGCGCGGCCTTCTCGCGCGCCTCGAAGGCGCGGCCGATGGCGCCTGTCAGAAATGGGTTCTCGAGCAGCTCGGAGAGGGCCTTGCCGAGGCGGTCCTCGGTGGAGCCTCCGAGTCGCTCGCGGATCGTCTTGGCGACATTGCCGGCGTCGGACATGCGCTGAAGGATACGGTGCAGCGATGCCCCAGCGGCTGTTCGTTTTCCTACAGCTGGAGTTCCCGTGGGCGCTCGGGCCGGCGGACGGCCGTTACCTGCTGCGGGATGGCCCTGACGCGGAGGCGCAGCACGTGGTCGTGCTTGAAGCGCTGGATGGCGCTCGTGCCTCCGCCGAGCGGCGCGCGGCCGAGCGGCCGCGCGGCCGCCTGATGGGACGGCTCACGGGGGCGGCGCGCGAGCGCGAGGTGCAACCGGAGCCTCAGCCGGAGGCGGTGACGGTCACGCGCGCGACGGTGATCGATCCGGTGCCGCTGTCGGCGGAGCAGCAGGCACGTGCGTGGCTCGAGGGTCTCGATCGCGACCGCGACGTGCAGGCGGCTGTCGCCGTCGTCAACCGCGTCGTGTGGATGCAGCGGATCGCTGCCGCCGACGCGTACGTGCACGAGGTCTCCACGGCGCAGGCGCTCGTGATCAGGGCGGGCTGGGGCGAGGGGGAGCAGGTCGCATACGGGCGATGGCTGCACGCGCGGGAGCTCAAGCAGCACAGCGAGCCGCGGCGGCGGCGCAACCGTGCCTGGGCGCTGCGCCCGCAGGAGCGCCTGGCGGCGCTGCTCGGCGGGCGCAGCAGCCCGCTGATGTGCGAGGAGCTGGCACTGCGCGCGAGGCTGGACCTCGACCATGGTCGCGTGGCGCTGGCGGCGGTCGGCTTGGACAGGGCGCTGGCGGCAGCTGCGCTCGAGCTGCCGGCCGAGGGGCGACAGGATCTCGCGCTGCGTGTGGCCGAGCTGGAGCAGCTGCGTGCCGGCGTGGCCGGCCAGGCGGAGCTCGCGCTGGAGCAGGTGGCGGGGGGCAAGGCGCTCGACGCGGACCTCGTGTCGCATGCGCTGGGACGGCTGGAGGCGTGCCTGCGCGCCCGTACCGCGCCCGGCGTCTAGGCTGCGCCTATGGACCCCACGGCGACCGCGATCGGCACCTGGAGCGCAGGACGCTTCATGCACTTCGGCGAGCCGCTCGGCGATCAGCGGCTGGCGGCGCTGCTGCGCCCCGGCGACGGGATCGACACGGTCATCACCGCCGACGCCTACGGCGCAGGCGAGGCGGACGTGGCGCTCGGCGGTGCGCTGCGTGGGCTGCCACGCGACAGCTACTGCCTGGTGGGGGCGATCGGACACGATTTCTACACAGGCGAGCGCGAGGGCGCGAAGGGCTACCCGCGCTTCACCGACGCGCGGCTGCGCGCGCCCGGCGAGTACGAGGGCTACATACGCATGGCCACCGAGCGCAGCCTCGAGCGGCTGGGCGCGGAGCAGTTCGATCTGCTGCTCCTGCACAACCCGGATCGCACGGGCTACCGAAGCGAGGCCGTGTGGGCTGGGATGGCGGCTGTTCGCGAGGCGGGCCTGACGCGGCTGCTGGGCGTGGCGCCAGGTCCCGCGAACGGCTTCACGCTCGATCTGATCGGGTGTCTGGAGCGGTTCGGGCAGACGATCGACTGGGCGATGGCGATTCTCAGCCCGATGGAGCCGTGGCCCGGCGAGCTCGTGCTGGACGCCGCGCAGCGGGCGGATGTGCAGCTGATCACGCGCGTCGTGGACTACGGCGGGATCTTCCACGACGACGTCGTGGCGGACCACGTGTTCGCGCAGCACGACCACCGGCGCTTCCGGCCCGACGGCTGGGTGCAGGCTGGTCGCGAGAAGCTCGAGCGGATGCGACCGATCGCCGAGCGGCACGGCATCACGATGCTGCAGCTGGCGTGCGCGTGGAACCTCGCTCAGCCCGGCGTGCGCTGCGTGGCACCCACGCTGATCCAGGAGAGCGGCGCCGCGGCGCGCGCGATCGAGGACAAGCGGGCGGAGCTGGCCGCCGTCGCGGGTCTGATCGGCGTGCTCGACGCCGAGGAGGTGCAGGAGATCAGGCGGATCGGCGACAACAGCGGCTCGATGGCGCTGAAGGGTGCGAGCGCCGAACACGAGGGGCCGGAAGCAGCCGATCGTTGGCCGCTGGACGAGCACGACGCGGACGTGGCGGCGCGGTGGGGCATCGAGCCGCGCGCGGACCTTGGCAGAGCATCGGCGCCGGTGAGCGCCTGAGCGGAGCGGAAAGGAGATCGCATGAGCATCGATGTTGCGGGGTTCAAGCAGGGACAGAAGGCGATGTGGACGGCGGGCGACTATCCCGAGGTCGCAAAGCGCATCGAGTCGGTGGGCGCGCTGCTGGCGGAGCGCGCCGGCGCAGGGCCGGGCATGGAGCTGCTCGACGTGGCGACGGGCACCGGCAACGTGTCGATCCCGGCGGCGCAGGCGGGGGCCAACGTGACGGGCCTCGATCTCACTCCGAAGCTGCTCGACGCACAGCGGGAGCGAGCGGCTGCGGCCGGCGTGCAGATCGAGCTGGTCGAGGGCGACGCCGAGGAGCTGCCCTTCGCGGACGGGAGCTTCGACGGGGTCACGTCCTGCTTCGGCGTGATGTTCGCGCCGCGCCACCAGGTCGCGGCGCAGCAGTTGGCGCGGGTGGCGCGCCCCGGCGGCACGATCGTGGTGGCGGCCTGGACGCCCGGCGGCTTCGTCGGTCGCAACTTCCAGACCGCGGCCAGGCACATGCCGGCTCCGCCGGCGGGCTTTCAGCCACCGGTGATGTGGGGCCAGGAGCAGCACGTGCGCGAGCTGTTCGAGCCGTCGGGTGCGGAGCTGTCCTTCGAGACGCGCACGGTCACGTTCTCCGCTCCCTCGGCTCAGCGCTGGCTGGAGGACGACGAGCGCATGCTCGGCCCGGCGGTGATGGCGAAGGCGGCGCTGGAGCCGCAGGGCCTCTACGAGCCGATGCGCGAAGAGATGCGCGAGCTCTACGACGAGGTCAACGAAGCGGACGACGGCAGCTTCCGCGTCGAGGCGGAGTACCTGCTGAGCGTCGCGCGCAAGCCGGCGTAGTCGTAGTCCGGCGCTCGCCGGTCAGCCGATGGTCCTCACAGGTGCAGTTCGGCGCCGAGCGCTTGCAGCTCCTCCACCACGTCGCCCTCGAGCCGCACGGCGGCGAGCTCGTCGAGCGGCGTCGGCCCCTGCGTGATGATCGCGACCTCGCCGCCGCGGGCGAGCGTCAGCATCGGCAGGCCTGCGACCGGATGGACCTCGAGCGAGGAGCCGATGCAGAGCAGCACGTCGGCGCGCTCGCACAGCTCTCGCGCACGTGCAAGCCGGCCTTCGTCGAGCAGCTCGCCGAACAGCACCACGTCGGGCTTCAGCGGCTCGGCGCAGAGCTCGCAGCGCGGTACGCCGTCGGCGGTCGCGGCGAGCCGCGCGCGGACCTCCTCCAGCGCGACGACGCCGGGGCAGGACAGGCAGGAGGCGGTGGCGATGCTGCCGTGCACCTCGACCGGATCGACGCTGCCCGCGCGGCGGTGGAGCCGGTCGATGTTCTGCGTGATCAGGCCGTCGAGCAGCCCGGCCCGCTGCAGCTTCGCGAGCGTCTCGTGAGCGGCGTTGGGGCGCTTGCCCTCGAGCGAGGCGAAGCGCTCCCCGTAGAAGCGCCAGAAGCCAACCGGGTCGCGCCGGAAGGCGTCGATGTGCGCGACCTCCATCGGGTCGACGTTCTCCCACAGCCCCTTCTGGATGCCCGCCCGCCCGCGGAAGTCGGGGATCCCGGAGGGGACGGAGATGCCGGCGCCGGTCAGCGCAACGACCGAGCGCGCCGAGCGGATCAGCCCCGCCAGCCGTGCGGTCTGCGAGGCGACCGCAGGCACGCTCAGCTGCCTTTGAAGCTGGGCGCGCGTTTGCCCAGGAACGCGGAGATGCCCTCCTTGGCGTCCTCGCTTGCGAACACGTCGGCGAACGCCTGCTTCTCCGCCTCGATGCCCGCGTCGAGATCGCCGGCAGCCGAGACGCGCTTGATCGCGGCGACCGCCAGCGGCGCCTGGCCGGCGAGCTTGCGTGCCCACATCAGCGCCGTGTCGAGCAGTTCGTGGTCCTCGACGAGACGGTTGACGAGGCCCAGCTCGAATGCTTCCTCGGCCAGGATCGGGTCGCCGACGAGGTTCATCTCGAGCGCCTTGTTCGTGCCGACGAGACGCGGCAGGCGCTGCGTGCCGCCGAAGCCGGGGATGATGCCGAGCTTGATCTCGGGCTGGCCGAAGATCGCCGAGCGTGCCGCGATGCGCACGTCGCAGGCCATCGAGAGCTCGCAGCCGCCCCCGAAGGCGAGCCCGTTGACGGCGGCGATCGTGACGACACCCGCGGTCTCCATCTCGCGGAACAGCGCGTGCGTGCCCTCGATCAGCTTGCGACCGGCCGCCTCATCCATCGTCGTGAAGGCCTTGATGTCGGCACCGGCGCTGTAGAGGAAGGGGTTCGAGGATGCGATCACGAGCGCGTGCACGTCGCGGTCCTTGATGTACGCCCACAGCTTCTGCAGGTCCTCCACGACCTGTGGCGAGATGGAGTTCATCTGGCCGTTGGCGAGCCATGCGATCGCCACGCCGTCGGAGCGGCTCTCGAGCTTGATCACCTCGGCGGGCTGCTCGGCGTCGGGCTGAGGATAGGCGTAGAAGCCCTGGCCGCTCTTCTGGCCGAGTCGCCCCTGCGCGACGAGCCGGCGCAGGATCGTGGGCGGCGCGAAGCGATCGCCGTGGCGCTCCTGGGCGCTCTCCATGCGCTCGAGGATCGCGTCGAGACCCTCGCTGTCCGCCTTCATGAAGGGCGGCATCAGGCCGCGGCGCGGGTCCAGGCCGGCGCCGGCCATCATGCCGAAGTCGATGTCGCGGTGAGTAGCGACACCCTCCTCCAGCACCAGGCAGGCCTCGATCAGCGTCTTCAACGAGAGCAGCTCGACGAGCTCCGCGACGTCGGGCTCGGCGTCGCCGTCGATGTTGGGCTCGCCGCTCGGGTCGTAGAAGCCGTCGCCGCCGGTCTTGGCGCCGAGCTTTCCGTTGGCGACGAGCTTCTGCATCCCCTTCGGGACGTAGAAGCGTTCCTCGCCGTATGACTCGACGAGGTGCTCGGCGACGTGCAGCACCGTGTCCAGGCCGAGCAGGTTGACGAGGTAATACGGGCCTACCGGCACCACGCCGGCTGCGCCGACGCCCTCGTCGATCTTCTTGATCGAGAGTCCCTGTTCCTCCTGGGCGCGCCATACCTCGGCGATGCCGGAGTTGAGGATGCGGTTGACGACGAAGCCGGGCACCTCCAGACACGTGATCGGCTGCTTGCGGATCGTCTGCGCGAAGGTGAGCGCCGTCGTGACGGTCTCGGCGGAGGTCTCCTCGCCCTCGACGATCTCGATCAGAGGCATGATCGAGGCGGGATAGAAGTAGTGGAAGCCGATCACCTTGTCGGGGCGCAGCGTGGCTTCGGCGATCTCGGTGATCGAGAGCGACGAGGTGTTCGAGGCGAGAATCGCGTGGCCGGGCGTGGCGGCGTCGAGCTCGGCGAACACGGCCTGCTTGATCTCCATGCGCTCGGGCACGGCCTCGACTGCGAAGTCGACGTCGCCGAAGCCCTCGTAGCTGGTGGTGCCATGGATGCGGCCGAGGATCTCAGCGATCTGCTGCTCGGCCTGCTCCGCGCTGATCTTGCCCTTCTCGGCCAGTTTGCCGACCTGGCCCCTCGTCACGTTCCCGGCCTCGTCAAGCCCCGCCTGCACGAGCGCCTGGTCGATGTCCTTGAGCATCACGGGGATGCCTGCGGCGGCGATTGTCTGGGCGATCTGACCACCCATCGTTCCTGCGCCGACGACTGCGGCCTTGAACACGAACATGCGTCCTGCACTCTCCTTTGCCGGGGGTTGGGGAGCCTATCGAGCCTCGCCGAACCCGCACCGTTTCACGCCGCCGCGGGTTTCTCTGAGCGAGGAGTGCGTACGCAAACACCGGTAGAGAGGCGGATATGCAGCCAATTCGAGCAGTCAGACGAGCGTCGGCAGCAGCGGCGTTGGTGGCACTGGCGCTGAGCGCGCCGGCGCTGGCGGCGGGCAAGCCCGCGGCGAACACGGGGGGCGCGAAAAGCATCACGTACAACACGGCGACGCTGGCCGGGACGGTCAATCCCAACGGCCAGAACACCTCCTACTACTTCCAGTACGGCCCGACGAGGGCCTACGGCGGCCAGAGCGCGATCGCCGATGCCGGCTCCGGCGGCAAAGGAGTGGGCGTCGAGGTCGCGATCGGCGGACTGCAGCCGATCACGCTCTACCACTACCGCCTGGTGGCGGTGAACGCGTCGGGCGCGACGCTCGGGGCGGATCACACGTTCCTGACGACCAAGGTCCCGCTCTCGCTCGCGATCGTGGCGACGCCGAACCCGGTGCCGTTCGCGGGGATCGTCGTCGTGCAGGGCACGCTCTCGGGCACCAACAACGCGGGTCGCCAGGTCGTCCTGCAGGCGAACGTGTTCCCCTACACGCTCGGCTTCCAGAACGTCGGCAATCCCGAGCTGACAACGGCCACGGGCAGCTTCTCCTTCCCGATACTGGGGCAGGCGGCGACGGCGCACTTCCGCGTCGTGACGACGACGAAACCGCAGGTGATCAGCCCGGAAGTGGTCGAGAACGTGCTGATGCGCATCTCCGGCCACATCGGCCACTCACGCAAACACGGCTACGTGCGCTTCTACGGCAGCGTGGCCCCTGCCGCCGACGGCATGCAGGTGGGCATTCTCAAGATCACGCACGGCAAGTACGTGTTGGCGGGCGGCACCGTCCTCAAGCACCACGACGCCGGCAGCTCGACCTTCAGCAAGCCGATCCGGGCTCGCCGCGGCGTCTATCGGGTGCTCGTCAGGATCACCAGCGGCGCACAGATCTCGACCTACTCCCAGCCGCTCGTCATCCGCTGACCATCATCGCCATCGCGAGGCGCGGGAGCAGCGATCCCGCGCCTCGATGGCGATGGTTGCGGCTCGGCGTGAAGCCGCTCGCCATCGCCGGCGCGGGGGACTGGCTTCCCGCGCCGCGATGGCTATGGCCGCCGCACGTCCGCTCTAGACGGCGACCGTTTCCACGCCGCCGACCTTCGCCGGCTCCTCGACGCGCCGCGGAAGCAGCGTTTCGCGCGCGATCACGAGGCGCTGGATCTGCGAGGTGCCCTCGTAGAGCTGCATGATCTTGGCGTCGCGGAAGAGCTTCTCGACGGGGTACTCCTTGATGAAGCCGTAGCCCCCGTACACCTGGACGGCGTCGGTCGCGACTTTCATCGCGGTGTCGGCCGCGAAGCGCTTGGCATGAGAGGAGATCAGCGTGTTGCGTTCGCCGTTGTCGAGCATCGCCGCCGACTTCCAGGTCAGCAGCCGAGAGGCCTCGACGTCGGTCGCCATGTCGGCGATCATGAACTGGATCGCCTGGTGCATCGCGATCGGCACGCCGAACTGGACGCGTTCGCGCGAGTAGTCGACGGCGAACTCGAAGGCCGCGCGGGCGATTCCCGTGGCCATCGCCGCGACGCCCGGGCGGGTGCGGTCGAGCGTCATCATCGCGAGCTTGAAGCCGGCGTTCTCCTCACCGAGCAGGTTCTCGGCCGGGACCTCGACGTCGTTGAAGGAGATCGTGGCCGTGTTCGATGCGCGCTGCCCGAGCTTGTCCTCCTTCTTGTCCACGACGACGCCCCAGTCGCGCTCGACGACGAAGGCCGAGATGCCGCGGTGTCCGGCGTCCTTGTCGGTCTTGGCGTAGACGGTGTAGTAGTCGGCGTAGCCGCCGTTGGTGATGAAGCACTTCGAGCCGTTGATGACGTACTTGTCGCCCTTCTTGACGGCCGTCGTGCGCATCCCCGAGACGTCCGAGCCGGCGTCGGGCTCGGTCAGGCAGAAGGAGGCGAGCTTCGGCGCTTCGGTCAGCGCCCCCAGATACTTCTTCTTGATCTCCTCCGAGCCGCCGAGGGCGATCGGGGCAGTCGCCAGGCCGTTGCAGCCGAGCGAGGTCTGGATCCCCGAGCAGCCCCACGAGAGCTCCTCCTCGATCAGGCAGCCGTCGAGGTAGCTGGCGCCGGGGCCGCCGTACTGCTCCTCGATGTGGCTGTTCATGAGGCCCACGTCCCAGGCCTTCTTGATGACGTCCTCGGGCCACGTCCCGTCCTTGTCGTACTCCCAGGCGACCGGGCGAATCTCTTTTGCGGCGAAGTCGTGCGCCATCTCGCGCAGGTTCTTCTGCTCGTCTGTGAGCGTGAAATCGACCAATTTCGGTTCCTCCGTTGGACTTGCGCGGTCTGGCGCTTTGACCCCTAGATTGACTGGTCAGTCAATCTGCCCGGCCAGGGTAGCGGAGAGTCTCTGCATCGGCAACAATCCGGGCGTGGCAAGCCTCGGCGCGCCAACCCTCGCCCTGGCCGCAAACGGCCTCACGTTCGTGGTCGTGGGCACCGTCGCCTTCTCGCTCTTGATGTCCGTGCTCTTCCTCGTCACGCGCGGCAAGGACAGCCTCTACGACCAGATCGGCCAGGGCGGCCTGTCGAAGGAAAGCGACTACAGCGGGGCCGGTGGATCCGGGTCCGCCGGGCTCGCCGGCAACGCCCACGCCAGTGCCGAGCAGGAGCAGGAGATCCGCCAGATGCTGCGCGCGCGCAGCGACCGCATGGTCGGCCGCGGCGAGCCCGCGCTCGACGTCGAGGCCGAGCTGCAGCGGCTGCTGGCCGCCTCCCGGGGCTCCGGCGAGCGCGATCCGGCGCTGATCGCCGAGGTTCGCCAGCTCGTTCAGGCGCGCAACGAACGTCGCCTGCGGCAGGGGTTGGCGCCGCTGGACGTCGAGGACGAGGTGGCGCGGACGCTCGACGAGCTCGATCCCTGACGGCGGCCGACCTATGGTGTGGAGCACGCACCCTCTGCACGACTGTGGGGTATAAACGCCAAATGAGGAATGCCCGAATCCAGCTCGACGAGCTGATCCTGCGGCCCGGCACCTACTTCAACCCGCAGACCGAGATCATGATCGTCGTCGACGACTCGCCGGAGGTCGACCACGAGCTGTTCGAGACGGAGGATCTCGACGCCGCCGACTGGATCCAGATCTCCGAGGAGACGCCCGTCGACGAGCACCGCCGAGACGACCTCGTGGAGCGCTTCCAGCTCGCCAATCAGCCCGGCGCCGAGCTGGGCGACGACGACGTCGAAGAACGCGAGGACGACGAGGACGAGGACGACGAGGACGACGAGGACGAGGAGGACGAGGACCTCGACGACGCCGACGAGCTCGGCTTCGACCGTCCCTGATCAGCGCCGGCCACTGGCCGCGCCGGCGCAACCCTGAGCGTGCGCAGCGTGTTGGTGGGGAGGTGACCTCATCACCTGCAAGGGCCGCTGCAGCCCGGAGGGCGATCGCTCCTAGCATCGGCCGCGTGCGCGCTACTGCACCCGCCGCGCTGCTGCTCTGCCTCGCGGCGCTGCTGCTCGGCCTCGCCGCGCTCGGCACGGCACAGCCGACCTTCGCCGCATCCGGTGCGGGCGGCACGCAGCTGGGTCCGGTACGCGGTCCGGTCATCGTCGCTGCGCCGCCCGCGACCTCAGCCGCTGCAGCCGCTCACGTCGCCGGCGGTCGCTCTTCGGCGGCGCCCGTGCTCACCCGCGCCCACGCCGGCGCCGCACGCGGCCCGACCGTCTCGCGAGCGCTCTCGACGCTGCTCGGCAGCGGCGCGATCAGCGAAGCTACCTACAAGCAGGACCTGTCGATCTACGTCGCCGCCAAACGCTCCGTCTCGCGGCTCTCCGGCACGCGGCGCGAAGAGCTCGCGGCCGTGCTGGCGAACGTGCAGTCGATCGCCGCCGCGGGCCTTTTGAGCGGCTCCCGTCAGGCGGCGGTGTTCCTCACGCTGCAGCAGAACCGCCACTGGTGGACGACCGAACCGCTGCTCTCCAGCGGAGAGCGCATCACGTTCCCGCCCAGCAAGCTGATCTGGCAGTACTACCCGGGGCAGGGCGTCGAGATCCAGTGGCTCGCGACGTTCGGCAAGGGCAACGGCTACTACCTCTCCGGCCACGAATACAACAACCTTCGCCAGCTCGTCGAAGAAGCGATACCGCTCGCCACGCAGCGCGCCGGCGGCATCGCCTGGGAGTACCTGTTCCGCTTCGACGGCGGCGTACCGCCCTGGACGAGCGGGCTCTCCCAGGGCACGGCGCTGCAGGTGCTCTCGCGCGCATGGTCGAGGTTCAAGCAACCGGCCTTCCTCACAGCCGCACAGCAGGCGCTCGGCATCTTCCAGACGCCGCCGCCGTCCGGCGTGCGCGTGACGGCGAAGGCCGGCGCCGGCTACGCCCAATACAGCTACGCGCCCAGCGACCGGATCCTCAACGGCTTCATCCAGGCGGTCGTCGGCCTGTACGACTACACCTCGATCACCAAGGATCCGCTCGGCTTGAAGCTGTTCGAAGCCGGCGACGCCGCGGCGCGCGCGCAGGTCCCCCACTACGACACGGGCGCGTGGTCGCTGTACGACCAGTACGGCGAATCGAGCCTCAGCTACCACGAACTGCTCACCGAATTCCTCCAGCATCTCTGCGAACGGACACGCAAGGGGGCGCCCGTGGCAGCGGCCACGACTCCGCCGCCGAGCGGCACGACGACGCCCACCACGACCAACCCCACGACGACCACGCCGGTCGGCGCCGGCGGCGGCACCGCTCCCAGCGCGCACGCGGCGGCCACGGCGTCCACTCAGATCGCGGGCGATGAGATCTACTGCACCACCGCGCAGCGCTTCAGCGGCTACCTGCGCACGCCGCCGGTCGTGTCCCTGCTGAGCACGAAGCTGAAGGGCGGCACGCGCGCCGGCCTGAAGATCTCGCTCTCGAAGATCTCAACGGTCACGTGGACGATCCACCGCAACGGCAGGACCGTCTACACCAACCGCGCCACGCTGGAAGGCGGCAAGCCGCGCCTGCTGTGGCTGACCCCGGCCGCCGGCGGCACGTTCACGGTCACGCTCACCGCGGGCGACCTCGCCGGCAACTTCTCCTCCTCGACCGGCACGATCGTCGTCACGCACCGCTGAGCGCCGCCACCCGGCGGGCTGGATCGGGCTCCCCCCGGCGGGCCTAGACTAGGGCCATGACCCGGCTGGTGGAGGCGTGGCGCAGGATGGACTCCGAGCGCCGTTTCGCGGCGATCGCCGCGCTCGGCCTGTTCGTCTCGATGTTCCTGCCGTGGTACCAGCAGAACGGCGTCGTCAAGGCCGGCATCCTCGAGAGCCGCAACCTTGACGCCTTTCAGGTCTTCTCGTTCGTCGAGGCGGCCGTGCTGCTCGTGGCGGTGGCGCTCCTCTACATGCTCTTCGCCCGCGCCGAGGGCCGCGACTTCCGCCTGCCCGGCGGAGACGGCAACGTCGTGCTGATAGCCGGACTGTGGGTTGGCGTGCTGCTGATCTTCCGGCTGTTCGACAAGCCCGGCATCAGCTCACACGGCATCGCCGCAAACGTGGGCGTGCAGTGGGGCATCTTCTTCGCGCTCGCCGCCGCCGGGCTGATCGCCTACTCGGGCTCGCGCATGCGCGGCGCACGCGTGGGGCCGCGCCTGCGGCCTTCGGGCCACCGCGCGCGCCCCCAGCGGCGCAGCGGCGAGGAGGACCCGTCCCGCGGCGAGGGCTGGGGCGAAGAGGCCGAGGCGGTTCCGCCGTCGCGCGGCCCGCGCGCGTCCGAGTCCGCCGCCGGCCCGCCGCAGCCGCTCCGCGGTCCGGCGGAGCCGGACACGGCCCCCACCGAGTCCGTCGCGGCGCGCCGCGAGGCGCCGACCGCAGCCACGCGGGTGCTGCCGGGCGGCCGCCCTCCCGCAGCGACGCCGGCGGGCGCGCGCCGGCGCCCCCGCTACCCCCCGGCGCCCGGCGAGCCCGAGCAGCTCTCCTTCGACGACACCCCCGACGGTGAGCGCGAGTAGGCCGGTCTAGAAGTCGATCTATCATTGCCCGGGCAATGAGCTCGCCAGCCAACTCATCGCCCGCTTCCGTCGCCGAGGTCGCCGAGGGGCTGCGCGCCGTCGGCTATCTGCCCGGCGAGTCGACCGCGCTGGTCTCCTACCTCGCGACGAAGCTGGGCAAGCCCGTGCTGGTGGAGGGCCCCGCCGGCGTCGGCAAGACCGAGCTCGCCAAGGCACTGGCCAGCCATCTCGGCCGCGAGCTCGTGCGCCTGCAGTGCTACGAGGGTCTCGACGAGGCGAAGGCGCTTTACGAGTGGAACTACCGCAAGCAGCTGCTGCGCATCCAGACCGAGGCGGCGGGCACCGGCTGGGAGACCGTGCAGGACGACATCTTCGGTGAGGAGTTCCTGCTCGCGCGCCCGCTGATGACCGCGATTGCCTCCGAGGAGCCCGTCGTGCTGCTGATCGACGAGATCGACAAGACCGATCAGGAGTTCGAGGCGATGTTGCTCGAGGTGCTCTCGGACTTCCAGATCTCGATCCCCGAGCTCGGCCGTGTGGAGTCGCGCACGCACCCGATCGTGCTGCTCACCTCGAACAACTCGCGCGAGCTGACCGAGGCGCTCAAGCGGCGCTGCCTGTATCTGTGGCTCGACTACCCCGAGCTCGAGCACGAGCTCGAGATCGTCAAGCTGCACGCGCCGGAGCTGTCCGAGACGGTCGCGCGTCGCCTCGTGGAGGTGATCGGCATGGTGCGCGACCTCGACCTGAAGAAGCCGCCCTCGATCGCGGAGTCGATCGACTGGGCGCGCGCGCTGCTGCTGCTCGGCGTACAGGACATCGACGCGGAGGTCTTCAACGAAACGATGTCCGTGATCGTCAAGCACCGCACCGATATGGATGTCGTCGCCGAGCGGGTGGGGCTGAAGCTGCGCTCGCCTGCAGATGTCGCCTGAGGGCGAGCGCATGACCGGCACCGGCCGCGTGGGCGCCGGCCGAGCTGCGGACGCGCGCGCCGGCGATCCCGCGGGCCTGCCGGCGCGCATCCTCGAACTCGGCGAAGAGCTGCGTCGCGAAGGCGTCTCGGTCGGCACGTCGGAGCTGCTCGACGCGTTCGAGGTGCTCGGCGAGATCAGCTGGACGGCGCAGCCGGATTTCCGGGAGGCGCTCGCGGCGACGCTCGCCAAGAGCCAGGAGGACCGGCGGGTGTTCGAGCTGGTCTTCGACCGCTTCTTCTTCCGAGCCGTCGAGATCGCCGCCGTGCGCGAGGGCGTGCGCGAGGAGGAGCTGGCCGAGCTCGGAGAGCTGAGCGAGGACGAGCTCGACGCGCTGCGAGCGCAGATCGCTGCGGCGCTGCGCGACGGCGACGAGGGCGCGATGCGCGATCTCGCGCGGATGGCGATCGCCGCCTTCGCGCGCCGCCAGGAGGGCTCCGGCGTGATCGGCGTCGACGTGCAGCGAATCAGGCGCGCGCTCGGTCTGCGAGCCGAGCCGCAGCCCGACCTGCCGCCTGAGGATCCCCGTCACGAAGGCCTGCCTCGCGACGAACTGCGCCGCTTCGAGGCGTTGCTGCGCCGCGAGCTCGAGCGCGCGCAGATCGAGCGCACCGGCAGCCTCCCCCCCTCGCGACCCCTCGGAGAGCTCGATCGCACGCTGCCCTCAGGTCCGCTCGCCGATCTCGCAGCGGTCCATCGCGTCGTGGCGCAACTGCGTCGCCGCCTGGCCACGCAGGGCACGCAGCTGCGCGGCCACCGCCGGCACGCCCACGTCGACATGCGCCGGACGATGCGCGCATCGCTGCAGACAGGCGGCGTGCCGGTCGAGCTGAAGTTCCGCCCTCGCCGTCCCAAACGGCCGGAGATCTACGTGCTGTGCGACGTATCCACCAGCGTCACCTCCGCCTCCGTGTTCTTCCTTTCGGTGCTCCACGCCCTGCACGACACGTTCCGCAAGATGCGCTCCTTCGTGTTCATCGAGCGCATCTCCGAGGTGACGGACATCTTCGAGCACGAGCGCAGCTTCAAGGCTGTCAGCGAGCGCATATCCAGCGACGCGGGCGTCGCGGACATCTCCGGCTATACCGACTACGGCCGCGTCTGGTCGGAGTTCCTGCAGCAGGTCGAGGACGACCTGCACCCCCGCGCAACCGTGATCGTGCTCGGCGACGCACGCACGAACGGCCGCGATCCTCGCGCCGACATCTTCGCCCAGATCGCCGCACGCGCGGGGCGGACGTTCTGGCTGAACCCCGAGCCGCGCCTGTACTGGAACTACGGCGACTCGGTGATCGCGGCCTACGAGCAGTTCTGCAAGGCCTTCGAGTGCTGGACCACTGCGCAGCTCGAGGACTTCGTGCGCGCGCTCACCCGGCCCGTGGTCTCGGCAGGCTGAGCAGGCGCGCCTGGCGCGATAGCATCGGCTGCACGTGACATCAGGGGGGCTGGCGGGCACGCCGGCTGAGATGGCGCCCCGGACCCGAGTCCCCCGGCGCCGACCCTTTGAACCTGTGGGGTAATGCCCGCGAAGGGAGCGGATGCCGATCCAACTTCAGTCACCGGGCGCGCAGGCCGTCACGGCGCGCCCGAGCAGCCGCGCCGCGGTGCTGCTCGAAGCGGTCGGCCGCAGCTACAGCCACGCCGGCCGGGACGTGCAGGCGCTGGACGGCGTGAGCTTCGCGGCCGCCCAGGGCGAGGTGCTGGCACTGGTCGGCCCCTCCGGCTGTGGCAAGACCACGCTGCTCGAGCTCGTCTGCGGGCTGCAGAGCGCCGACGCAGGAGTCGTGCGCAGCGACGCAGCGGTGCTGATGCCGCAGCGCGACCTGCTGCTGCCGTGGCTGGATGCGACGGGGAATGCGGCGTTGCCGCTTCGCATCGCCGGGCGCTCGCGCGGCGCAGCACGCGAGCGCGCCGGCGCGATGTTCGCGGAGCTCGGCCTCGGCGGCTTCGAGCGCGCGTACCCGGTCGAGTTGTCCGGGGGCATGCGCCAGCGCGTCGCCTTCCTGCGCACGCTGCTGTCCGGCAAGCCGGTGCTGTGCCTGGACGAGCCCTTCGGCGCGCTCGACGCGATCACTCGCGGGGAGCTGCAGCAATGGCTGGCCTCAGCGCTGCGACGCGAGCCGCGCACGGTGCTGCTCGTCACCCATGACGTCGAGGAGGCGGTACTGCTGGCCGATCGGGTGCTCGTGCTCTGTCCGCGCCCGGGCCGCGTCACCGGCGAGGTGCCGATCGAGCTGCCCCGGCCGAGAGACGTGACGGACGAGCGCGTCGCAGCGTTGCGCGCGCGAGTGCTCGCGCTGATGAGCGAAGCGCGCGCCGAGCGCGCCCGGCGGAGCGGATGAGCGCGCCCGGCAGCATCGGCGCGCGGCGGCGCGTCGCCACGCGGCTTCGTCCGGGCGGCCCGCGCCATTCGGCCCGGCCGCGCCGTTCGGACCGACCGCGCGGCATCGGCCCTCCGCTGCGCCGCGTGCTCCCATGCGCGCTGCTGGTGCTCGCGCTGCTCGGCGCGTGGGAGATATACGTCGACGTCGAAGGACTGGAAGCGCAGCTCTTGCCCGCGCCCCATGCGGTCGCCTCCGCGCTGTGGCACGGCGGCAGCGTGCTGTGGCGCAACTTTGCGATGACGGCAGAGGAGGTCGCGCTGGGCCTGGCAATCGCGCTGGTGGCCGGCTTCGTGCTGGCCGTCGTGCTGCACCTCTACCCGCTGCTGCGGCGCGCCGTCTACCCGCTCGCGGTCGGCTCGCAGGCCGTGCCGATCCCGGTGATCGGAGTGCTGCTCGTTTTCTGGTGGGGCTTCGGCATCCTGCCGAAGCTGTTCGTGATCGCGCTGATCTGCTTCTTCCCCGTGCTCGTCACCACCGCCGATGCCCTCGCCGCAGTGGACCGCGAGCAGCTCAAGCTGATGCGCACGCTCGACGCGTCGCGCTGGCAGGCGCTGCGCCTGGCGGAGCTGCCCGCGGCCGTGCCCGCCGCGCTGAGCGGCGCGCGCATCGCGCTCGCAGTCGGCGTGATCGGCGCGTTCATCGCCGAGATAGCCACGCCGAGCACCGGCGCCTACCCCGGCCTCGGTCGCCAGATCATGAGCGACATCAACTTCCAGACTCCGCGCGCGTACGCAGGCACCGCGATCCTGTTCGCGTTCGCGGTCGCCTGCTTCTATGCGCTCGCGCTCGCCGAGCGCGCGCTCGCGCCATGGAGAACCCGACCAGGAGGAGACACACCTTGAAGGCACGCTTCCGCTCCCGTCCGCGGCCACGGACACTGTCCGCTGCACTCGCCGCGCTCTGCTGCCTGGGGGCGCTGGCCGCCTGCGGCTCCAAGCACGACACGCTGACCGCGGCGAGCACGAAGCAGTTCACCGTGATGCTCGACTTCTTCCCCAACGCGGATCACGCCGCGCTGTACTCGGCGATCGCGCACGGCGACTTTCGAGCCGCCGGCCTCAACGTCGTCCCGCAGGCGCCCGCCGACCCCTCCGAACCGCTGAAGCTGCTCGCCGCCGGTCGCGTGGACCTGGCGATCTCCTACGAGCCCGAGCTGCTGCTCGCCCGCGACAAAGGCCTGCCGCTCGTCTCGATCGGCGCGCTCGTGCAGCGCCCGCTGACCTCGATCATCGCGCTGCGGAGCAAGCGCGTCAAAAGCGTCGCGGACCTGGCCGGCAAGCGCGTCGGCACCGCGGGCATCGCCTACCAGAAGGCGGAGTTGCAGACCGCACTCGAACACGCGGGCGTGCGT
>DASWSH010000171.1:0-11892 GCA_036402735.1 Solirubrobacteraceae bacterium
TGGGCGATCCTGGACTCGAACCAGGGACCTCTTCCTTATCAGAGAAGCGCTCTAACCGGCTGAGCTAATCGCCCCTGCTGCTCGCCGGGACATCCTAGCGGCGCGGCGCCGAGCGGCGGCCGGCCGGTTTGCCATCGGACCTCAGCGGGTATCGCTGCTTGCGTCGGCGGTAGCCGTCCAGTAGCCATTCAGAGGCGCGGAGCTCATGACGAGCGGCCGCGCGGCAGGGGGATTCAGATGAGCAGGAGGATGTCTCGGGGTAGCGGCCACGCCGCATGGCGACTCGCATGCCTGACGTGCCTGTTGTTGGTCTTCGGCGCGGCGCTCACAGCCGGAGACGCGGCGGCAGCGCGGCCGAAGGTGCTGAGGGTGGGCACGTTCAACGGCAAGAAAGGCAAGTACAAGACGATCCAGGCAGCCGTCGACGCAGCGAAAGCGGGCGACTGGATCCTGATCGCGCCGGGCGACTACAAAGAAGCTGCGACACGTGCGCCGGCCGAAGGCAACGGTGCAGGCGGCGCGGTACTCGTGACGACCCCGGGCCTGCACATCCGCGGCATGAACCGCAACGGTGTGATGCTCGACGGCACCAAGCCCGGCACGCCGCAGTGCAGCAACAAACCGGCCGATCAGAACCTCGGCCCGCTGAACGGAGAAGGGCATCCTGAAGGGCGCAACGGCCTCGTCGTCTGGAAGACGGCGGGTGACAGCGTGGAGAACCTGACGGCCTGCAACTTCCTCACCGGTTCGGCGGGGCGCGGCAACCAGATCTGGGTCGACCAGGGCGACGGCAGCGGCAAACAGCTTGCGGGGAACTGGCGTGGCGCCTACCTCTCCGCGACCTCGACGTTCTGGGAAAGCAACCAAGCGCCGTTCGCCTCGTACGGGATCTTCGCGTCGAACAGCGGCGGCCCGGGCTTGTTCACCCAGGTGTACGCGAACAACCAGGCCGACTCCGCGTTTTACATCGGCGCATGCCCGGACTGCAACACCACGCTCGATCACGCGCATGGTGAAAACAGCGACCTCGGCTATTCGGGCACCAACTCCGGTGGGCACCTGCTGGTGCAGAACTCGGAGTTCAACAACAACCAGTCGGGCTTCGTGACGAACAGCCAGAACAACGACGACGCACCCTCGCCGCAGGACGGCAAATGCCCGAACAACGAAACGGGCCCGACAGGCACGAGCTCGTGCTGGGTGTTCACCAAAAACCAGGTGCACGACAACAACAACCCGAACGTGCCCACGACGGGCAGCGCGGAAGCTGCTCCGGTCGGCACGGGCGTGGTGATCGCCGGTGGGCGCAACGACACCGTGACGGAAAACACGATCTACAACAACGGCGCCTGGGGCGTGCTGCTGGCGCCCTATCCGGACGCGTCGAACCCGCCGCCGGTCGCCCACTGCGAAGGCGGCGTGCCGGTGGAAACCGAAGGGCAGACGGTCTGCTACTTCGACGACTGGGGCAGCGAGATCTCGAAAAACACGTTCACGAACAACGGGTTCTTCGGGAACACGGACAACGTGGACGCTGCGGAGCTGTCGAACCCGGAGAACCCGGGCAACTGCTGGCACGACAACGTCGACACCGGCGGCACCGTGACCAGCTCGCCGGCGGCGATCCAGAGCCCGCCGCACAGCGTGTGCGGGATCCCGGACAGCGGCGAACCGCTGACGAGCCCGCTCGGCGCGCAGGTCGCATGCGCCACCGGGTTCTTCACGGAATGCCCCTCGACGGTGGTGGCTATGTACCCGAAGCGGACCGTGGTCCAGATGCCGGCGATGCCGGCGCAGCCGACGATGCCGGACCCGTGCGCCGGCGTACCGAAGAACGCTTGGTGCCCGTCGAACCCGGCGAAGCAGCCTGCGTACCCGGTGCCTGGCAGCCCGGCCTCCTGAGCATCTGCCGCAGCCGGTCGCGCCTCGAGTGCGGCCGGCTGCGGATGCTCTTCTGAGGGCGCTGAGGCCGCCCCCGTCAGGCGACGGCGCGGGGACGGATCCGGCGCGCAAGCTCGATGCCGTCCTCGGGTGAGGAGAAGGACAGCTCGGCGCGGTATCCGTCTGCCATCGGCCGCACGTGGACATCGGCGCCCAACGCCGCGCTCAGCGCCTCGCCGAGCTCCATGGCTGCGGCTTCCTGGTCGGGGTGGACGAGACGGCGCGCCGGGGCGCTGCCACCGGGGTGCGCTGCGGCGGTGTTGGCTGCGCGAGCACGTTCTTCAGTCGCCCGCACCGACCAGCCGCCCGCTGCAGCTGCGCGTGCGAGCGACCGTCGCGCGGCATGGTCGTCGGCGAGCAGCAGGGCGCGTCCGTGCCCTTCGCTGAGCGCACCTCGCTCGATCAGCTCGACCGCCTCGTCCGGCAGGTCGAGCAGGCGCACGAGGTTGCTGACGGCGACGCGGCTGCGTCCCACGCGGCGTCCGATCTCCTTGCGCGAGAGGCCCAGCTCCTCGACCAGCGCCGCGCACGCACGCGCCTCCTCGATGGGGTTCAGGTCCTCGCGAGCCATGTTCTCGATCAGCGCCGCTTCCAGCGCGGCCACGTCCTCCCGTTCGCGAACGAGCGCCGGGATCTTCTCCAGGCCGGCGATCTGGGCGGCACGCCAGCGCCGCTCACCCGCGACCAGCTCATAGGTGCCGCCCGGCCGCGGCCTCACGAGCACCGGCTGCAGCACGCCCTGCTCGTCGAGCGAGCCGGCCAGCGCCTCCAGCGCCTCGCGATCGAACTCGCGTCTGGGCTGGCGCGGATTGGGAACGATCAGCTCGAGGGGGAGCTCGCGCAGCTCCTCCGCGGGCGCGGTCGCCCCCTCGGCGGATACCGACAGGATCGCGCTCAGGCCGCGCCCCATACCCGGTTTTGGCTTAGCCACGTGCAGCCACCTCCTTCGCAAGCTCGAAGTACGCCGCAGCCCCGGCGCTGTGGGGATCGTGATGCGTCACGGGCAAGCCGTAGCTCGGCGCCTCGCCGACTCGCACGTTGCGCGGGATCACGGTGTCGAAAACGAGCTCCGGGAAGTGTGTTCGCACCTCCCGCTCCACGTCCTGCCCGAGGCGTGTCCGGCCGTCGTGCATGGTCAGCAGCATGCCGGCGACCGTGAGCCGGGGGTTCAGCTCGCGCTGCACCAGCTCGAGCGTCTCGAGCAGCCCCGCCAGGCCCTCCAGTGCGAAGTACTCCGTCTGCACCGGCACGATCACGCGCTCCGCCGCCACCAGCGCGCACACCGTCAGCGGCCCGAGCGACGGGGGACAGTCAAGGATCACGTAGGTGAAGTCGTCGCGGATCGATGCGAGCGCCTTCGCGAGCCGCCCCTCGAAGCCGTCGATGCGCGGCAGCTCGACGTTCGCTCCCGCCAGCCCGGCGCCGGCAGGCAGCGCCAGCAACCCCTCCACCGGAGTCTCGACGAGCGCATCGCGCGCCTTCGCCTCGCCCGTCAGCACCTCGTACAGCCCGGGCGCGCGGGTGCGGTCGATGCCGAGGCCCACAGTCGCGTTCGCCTGCGGGTCGACGTCGACGAGCAGCGTCGAGTATCCCGCCTCGGCGATGCAGGCCGCGACGTTCACCGCGGTGGTCGTCTTCCCGACCCCGCCCTTCTGGTTCGCGATCGCGTACACGGTGCCCATGTGCCAGCAAAGCTAGCGGCGCGCGGTGACGGGGTCCGCGCCTGCGCAAGCAAAATGGGCGAAATCCCTATGTGCGGGCGGCGCCGAGCGGGTTCTTGAGCGCCGCTCCCGGCCGACGCGGAAAGCGCGCCGGCGTGGCCGCGACCTTCTCGAAGACGTGCAGGTGGCGATCCTCTGCGGCGGCGAACGGAAGCACGCGCCGCACCTCAACCGGGCGCATGCCCAGCTCCGGCGCGGCGCGAGCGGCGGCTTCCTCCTCCTCGGGACGTCTCGCGCCGCGCCAATCGACGAGCCGCCCACCCACCCCCAGCAGGGGCGCTGCGTACTCCAGGACCACCGGCTGCGCCGCCAACGCACGTGCTGTGACGAGGTCGTGCGCGCCGGCACCCTCCGTCCAGCTCTCAACCCGCGACCAGACGACGCGCGCGTTGCGAAGGCCCATTCGCGTGATCGCCGCCGCGACGAATGAACACTTCGCTTGTTGGCTGTCGAGCAGTCGGACCTGTGCTCCCGCGCCCTCGAGAGCCGCCGCCAATACGAGGCCGGGCACCCCCGCGCCGGCGCCGATGTCTGCGATGCACCGCGCCTCGCGAACGGGGTCGAGAGCCAACGCAGCGAGAGCGTCGGCCACGTGCACGTCGACCGCCGCGGCCGGCGCGGTAACGGTCGTGGGCGCCCGACCGCCTGCCGCGGCAAGGTGCTCGAGCAGCGCCCCCAGACGACCCTCGACCTCCCGACCCTCGACCTCTGCCTGACGCCCATACTCCGCGACCAGATCGCGGATTCGCCTCTGAACGTTCGCTGGCAGGGTGCCGCCGGCACCCGAAGCCGTTTCACGTGAAACATGCGGGAGACTGGTCATTGCGCCGGGTCGAGGTCGAAGCTTGTCTGTTGCTATCCGGTCATTCCGGCCGCTTTGAGCGCTTCGGCGCGGTGCGCGTAGGCCTCCATGCGCAGCGCGCGGGCATCTCGAACGGTCCAGACGTATGCCCACTCACGAACGACGTCGATGCCGCTCCGCTTGCCACGACCGCTGAGGCGGGCTACGACGACGACCCGGTCGCCGGCATCGATGTATTCCTGCGGCTCCAGCCGAAACTCCGCCCAGTAGTTGGAGAAGCTCTTCATGTAGCGAAGAACAGCATCCAGGCCATGCGCCGAGGTCGCCCCGGGAATGACATCCGATTCGACCATCGAGATGTCTGGGTCGAAGTTGTCGCCCCCGAAGTCGCCGCGCAACCAATCGTCATAGATCGACCGCACCAGCTCCACGTTCTCCTGCGACATCGTTGCGGCCAGTATCGCGCAGGATTCGCGATACGCGCTACCGACTCGCCCGGAGCCGGTGGTTGACCGTGAGCGCGAGCGCCGGCGGACCGCGCCGCGCTGCGTTTCACGTGAAACGCAGCTAGCGCTGGTTCTCGCGGTCAGCCGGCGTGATGACGAGAAAACGATCGGGCTCGTTGCCCTCGCTGTGCGTCTCGACATCGCCGCGCTCGCGCAGGTACTCGTGGACGATCCGTCGCTCGAACGGCGGCAGCGGGTCGAGCTCGACGGCTTCGCCGGAGCTGAGGGCGTCGTCCGCTGCATCGTCGGCTTCCGCGCGCAGCGCCTCGGCTCGGCGCTCGCGATAGCCATTGGCATCGATCACGACACGCAGCTCGGCGGGCCCGTCCGGGAACACGATCCGCTGTGCGAGGTGCTGGACCGCGTCGATCGTCTGCCCGCGGCGGCCGATGAACAGGCCGACGCTCTCACCCTCCACGCGCCCGGCGAGCACGCCGTCCTTCTCCTGCACCTCTATCTCCGCATCCAGGCTGAGGTCGTCGACGATCTCCTCGAGCAGCTCTTCGAGCGCCTCTACGGGCTCGAGCTCATCGTCTGGCGCGTCTTCGCTCATCGTCTCCTACCCGACCGTTTCTTCTTCTTGCGCGGAGGCCGCGGAGGCGGCGCTGCAGGCGTCGAAGGAGCCTCCGGCTGAGCGGCGCGACCCGAGCCGCCGCCCGCCAGCGCACCGCTGAGCGCCGGGCGCATGGCCCGGCTCGCCTTACCGTTGGCTTTCTCTCCCGGCGCCGGCTCGGGCTTCACCGGCGGCCCCATGTGCCTGCGGATCAGGAACTGCTGACCGATCGTCCATAGGTTCGTGGTGATCCAGTACACGAGCAGGCCCGCCGGATAGCGGTACAGGATCACGACGAACACGATCGGCAGCAGCAACATCAGACGCCGCTGGTTCTTGTCGGCCGTGGCGGTCGCGATCAGCGTCGAGGCAAGCTGGGAGCCGACGTAGAGCACGATCAGCACGACGAGCGCGGCGCCCGTCGCCTTGTTCGTGATGTCCGGCAGGAACAAGAATTTCGCCGAGCCATGCGCGACCGACTCGCAGTTCGTTTTTTCGACGAACTTCGCTGGGAGCTGCGCGACTTTCGTGAAGTGCGCCGAGGCGTGGTGTTCCGCATAGCGCGACACCAGCTGGTTGCCGCAGATGTGCTTCTTCAGGTCTGTGCGCAGCATGTAGAACAGCGAGATGAACACGGGCAGCTGCAGCACCAGCGGCAGGCACGATGCCAAAGGATTGATTTTGTTCTCTTGGTAGAATTTCATCAGCTCCTGCTGCTGGCGCTGTTTGTCCTCCTTGTACTTTTCTTTCAGCGCACTGATCTCGGGAGCCAGGCGCTGCATCTCCTGCATCGACTTCAGCTGCCTGAAGGTCAGCGGCACGAGCAGCGCCCTGATCACCACGGTCAGGCCGACGATCGCAAGCCCCCAGCTGCCGCCCACGACGTTGTCGTGGATGAACACCATCACGTGTTCGAACAGCGTGATCAGCGGCGAGAACGCATCCTCGATCACGTTGGCGATGGGTGGCATGCTCTAGCGGTTCCGGGTCTTCTCGGGCGGGATGCGGTGGTCCGGCGACGGCTGCGGGACGAAGCCCCCGCCGGCGATCGGGCGCGCTATGCGGAGCGCGGCCCGAACACTCGCTGGTCCGCGACGGGGTCAAATCCGCCGTGGCTCCACGGGTTGCACCTCAGCAGGCGCCACCCGGCGAGCACCAGGCCCTTGATTATGCCGAACTCGCGCACCGCTTCGATCGAGTAGCGCGAGCAGCTCGGCTCGTACTTGCAGCGCGGCGGGAGCGCCGGCGCGACGAAGCGGTTCCAAACGACCATCGGAGCGACCACGGCCTCGCGGGCCAGACGCCGCATCCACTGCGGTTCGGGCGGCTCCTCGCTGCTCGCCGCGCCTGGCGGTGCGAAGGTGCTCATCGCGGCGCGGCCGCGTCGGAGTCCGCCTCCGGGCCATCGCCGGAGCGCTCCGGCTCTGCCAGGCCGGACCGGCCGATCAGCTCGCCGAGCGACGCAGCGACGCCGGCCAGTCCCTCTCGTTCAGCCAGCTCTAGAGCATCCGGCCGCGCCACGACGACCACGTCGTGCCCGCCGGCCAGGTTCTCGCGTGTCTGCGAGAAAGCCTCCCGCAGCAGCCGCTTCACGCGGTTGCGCTCCACCGCGCCACCCACCTTGCGCGACACCGACAGCCCGATCCGCGGCCGCTCCGCAGCCGGGTTCGGAAACGAATAGAGCACCAGATGACGGTTCGCCGTGGAGCGCCCGTGGCGATACACGCGCTCGAACTCGGCGCTACGAGACAGCCGCCCTCCGCGCGCGCGTGCGCCGCTCCTCATCAGCCGCCCACCCGCGTCGAGGGGCACGCCGGCATCAGGCCGACAGCCGCTTGCGTCCCTTTTTGCGGCGACGCTTCAGCGTCATCTGGCCGGCGCGTGAGCTCATGCGCGCGCGGAACCCGTGCACACGGGCGCGCTTGCGCTTCTTGGGCTGGTAGGTCCTCTTCATGGTCCGTGACTCTTCTCCTGCCCGCGCGACCGCGCCGGGCTGCTCGTGGCGTGCCCGCTGAGCGGGCGCGCAAAAGTATAGGACCGGCGAGCCCCGGTGAATTTTCTCGCCAATTGCGAGCACCCACCGCAGTGCCTCCAGCGCCCTTTTGTATAGTCGGCCGCCCGGGCCCCCGCGGCCCTCCTCGAATGTTTCAGACGACACCCCGGGAGGGGATGACTGACGCTGCCGTGAACCCCGAGCTGGATCACATATGGTCGCGCGTCCAGGCCCAGCTCGAGCTCGCCGTCGACGAGTCCACATACCGCATGTGGCTCGAGCCGCTGCAGCCTGTCGAGCTCGTGGGCGAGCACCTGCTGCTCGCTGCACCGGCACAGAGCTGCGCATGGATCACGGGCCGGTTCGGACGCATCATCCAGGCAAGCGTCGAGCTCGTGCTGGGGTCCCACGCGTCGGTCGAGCTGAGCCCGACCGAGCTGCTGCCGACCCCCGCGCGCAGCGGCCGCGCAAGCGACCACGACACCCCCCGCGCCGTCACGGTCGGCCGAGGACGCCCGCAGTCCACCGACCCCTCGGCCGCGGTGGAGGCTCAGCCCGCGACGCCTTACTCGCGCTGCGGTCCGCTCGGCAACCCCAAGCTCACGTTCGACCATTTCGTGATCGGCGACGGCAACCACCTCGCCCACGCCGCCGCGCTGGCCGTCGCCGAGATGCCGGCCAACGCCTACAACCCGCTGTTCATCTGCGGTCCGCCCGGCGTCGGCAAGACGCACCTGCTCAGCGCGATCGCCAACCTCCTGCTCAGCCACAGCCCCGGCCTGATCGTGCGCGCCACGACCGGCGAGGCCTTCACCAACGAGTTCCTCGGCGCGCTCGACGGACGCAGCACCGAATCCTTCAAGAGCCGCTTCCGCGACGTCGACGTGCTGCTCGTCGACGACGTCCAGTTCCTCGAACGCAAGACGCGGACGGAGGAGGAGTTCTTCCACACCTTCAACGCCCTCCACGACGGCGGTCGCCAGGTCGTGCTCACCTCCGACCGGCCGCCCGCGGACCTGCAGGCGCTCCAGGACCGCTTGCGCGAGCGCTTCGCAGCAGGCCTCGTCGCCGACATCGCGCCGCCCGACCTCGCAACACGGGTGGCGATCCTGCGCAAGCGAGCCCAGCACGACGGCGTGCCGCTCGCAGACGAGCGTGCGCTCGGCGTGATCGCCGAACACGTCCGCTCGAACGTGCGCACGCTCGAGGGCGCGCTGATTCGCGTCGTCGCCTTCAGCTCCCTCACCGGTCGCCCGCTCACCGCCGAGCTCGCCGAAGAGGTGCTGTCGACCCTCTACCCTCGCACCCCCGCTCCCGGCGCCGACCGGCGCTCGATCGCGGAGATCCAGCAGGTGACCTGCCGGCATTTCGGCCTGTCCGGCGACGAGCTGCTCTCCAGCACCCGCACGCCGCGCATCGCCTGGCCGCGCCAGGTCGCCATGTATCTCTCTCGCGAGCTGACCGACGAGTCGCTGCCCGCGATCGGCCGCCAGTTCGGTGGACGCGATCACACCACCGTGCTGCACGCCTGCCGCCGCGCCTCCGCGCGCATCGCAGACGACGAGAGCTCGCGCTTGGCTGTGGAGAGCCTGTGCGAACAACTCGACCGTCGCGACGCCTGACAGCTACTCGCCGCTCGACCGCTCAGCCTGAGAGACTTCGCGCGCACACATCCACAGCTTCATCCACCGTCCGTCCCCCGCGAAACCCCAGCCACCACACCGAACTGCACATGTACACAGCCACTACTGAGACTCGTTCCAACAGGAAGGAGTCCTCGTGAAGCTTTCCCTCTCGACGGCCGAGCTGTTGACGCAGCTGCAAACGGCGACGCGTGTCGCCTCGACCCGCAGCGCAGTCCAAGCGCTCTCCGGAGTGATGATCTCGGCGCCCTCAGACGGATCCCCGGAGCTGCTGGCGACCGACATGGAGATCGGGCTGCGCACGCCGCTGGCTGCCGAGGTCGTGCGACCCGGCGCGGCGGTGCTGCCGGCGCGGCTGCTGCTCGACGTCGCCCGCTCACTCGCCGCCGAGACGCTCACGCTCGAGCTGCGCAGCGCCGAGCAGGACGTCGAGCTGATCTGCGGCGCCAGCACGTTCCACCTGCGAACGCTGCGCGCCGAGGACTTCCCGACGCTGCCCTCGCCCGCCGCCGATACGCGCGTGGAGCTGCCCGCGCAGGCGTTCGTCGACACGATCTCCCGCGTCGCGCGCTCTGCCTCGCGCGATGAGACGCGGCCGGTGCTGACCGGCATCCTGATGTCCGCCTCCGGCCAGGAGCTGCGCATGGTCGCGACAGACTCCTATCGCCTCAGCGTGAAGCAGACCGCGCTCGACTCGCCGCTCGACGGCAGCCTCGAGGCCAATGTTCCTGCTCGCGCGCTGCAGGAGCTGGCACGCATCGCCGCCCAGACGCCCGCCGACACGGTCGCGGTCAGCGTGAGCCAGAACCAGGTCATGTTCGAGCTCGGCGACGTCGTGCTCTCCTCGCGGCTGATCGACGGGCAGTTCCCCAACTACCGCCAGCTGCTGCCGGAGTCCGTCGACCACGAGCTGCGCCTCTCCAGCGCCGAGCTGACCGACGTGGTGCGACGCATCAGCCTGCTGGCGCAGAAGAACGCGCCGCTGCGGCTCAGCTTCAGCGACGGCACGCTCGCGATCTCCGCGCAGACCCCCGACGTCGGCGAGGCGAGCGAGTCGATCCCCGTGCCATACAACGGCGAGGCCTTCGAGATCGGCTTCAACCCCGAGTTCCTCCGCGACGGCCTCGAGAGCATCGACGAGGAGGAGCTGATCCTGAAGCTGATCAGCCCGCTGCGCCCCGGCCTGATTGAATCGACCGAGAGCGGCGAGTTCGTCTACCTGATCATGCCCATCCGCCTCAACGTCTGACGCGATGCCCCGGTCGCGACGCCGGAGACTCCTGCGCCGAGTGCCCCGGTTCTAGGGTGCAGGCATGCTCGTCACAGCGCTCGAGCTACGCGACTTCCGCACCTATGCGGTCGCCGAGGCGCGGCTCGGGCCCGGCCTGACGGTCGTCCACGGCGCCAACGGCGCCGGTAAGTCGAACCTGCTCGAGGCGCTCTACTTCGGCTGCACCGGACGCTCGCCGCGCACGCGCAACGACCGTGAGCTGATCCGCTTCGGCGCCGCTGCGACGCGCGTCGAGGTCGCGCTGCTCGACGAGGGCGAGCCCCATCGCATCAGCGTCGGCTTCGGCGCCGGGGCGGAGGCAGCGACGGTGAAGCGCATGAGCTGTGACGGCGCACCCGTTGAGCGACTGCTCGACAACCCGCTGCGCCCGCTCGTCAGCGTGTTCATGCCCGAGCGGCTCGAGCTGATCAAGGGCGCGCCCGCTGTGCGCCGCGCGCACCTCGACCAGCTGCTCGCCGCGCTCTGGCCGGCGCGCGCCGCTGTGCGCCGCGAGTACTCGCGAGTGCTCGCGCAGCGCAACGCGCTGCTCGGCCGCATCCGTGGCGGGCGCTCCTCCGACAGCGCGCTGGCCGCCTGGGACAACGAGCTCGCCGCGAAGGCGATAGAGCTACGCGACCACCGCGCCGAGGCGGTGGCGCTGCTCGCCGAGCCGTTCGCCGAGCGCGCCGCGCAACTCGGCCTCAGCGGCGGCGCCGAGCTGGAGTATCGCCCCCGCACGCGCGCCGCCGCCGCCGAGCAGCTCGTTGCCGAGCTGCAGCAGCGCCTGCGTGGCGACCTCGACCGCGGCTTCACAGGCCACGGCCCGCACCGCGACGAGCTGGCCGTGCTGCGGGGCGGGCGCGAGTTGCGGATATACGGGTCCCAAGGCGAGCAACGTCTTGCTCTGCTCGCGCTGTTGCTGGCGGAGCGCTCCCTGCTCTCGAGCGCGCGATCGGCGATGCCCCTGATGCTGCTCGACGACGTGATGAGCGAGCTCGACGAGCAGCGGCGCGAGCTGCTCGCCGGCGAGCTGGCCGCGGACGGCCAGAGCGTGATCGCGACGACCGACCTGGCCCATGTGCCGGGCGCGCTGAGCGCCTCCGTCACGCGCCTCGCGGTCTCCCCCGGCGCCGTGCTGCAGGAGGCTTTGGCGGCATGAGCCGGCGCGCGCCGCGCCCGATCGCCCGTGCGCTGCAGGCGCTCTCCGCGGGGCTGGCACCGGCCACCACACTGGCCGGCATCCAGGAGATCTGGAACTCCGCCGCGGGCGCCACGATCGCAGCCGCCGCACGTCCCGTCGGCGAGCGTGAAGGCGTGCTGACGCTCGCCTGCGAGTCCTCCGTGTGGGCCAGCGAGCTGGACCTGATGGCCGGCGATCTGATCCCCAGGATCAACGCCGCGCTCGGCCGCGACGCGGTCACGGCGCTCCGCTGCCGCGTGGCCTGAGCCGCTCCGCCCGAGCA
>DASWSH010000172.1:0-10139 GCA_036402735.1 Solirubrobacteraceae bacterium
GACCTACTACACGCTGAACCTCGCCTCGCGTGTGCGCGTGGGCGCACGGGGCCAGCACCTGCGCAGGAACCCGGCGGAGGTTCGGCAGATCGTGCCGGCGCAGGTGCTCGACGACGCATGGACGTTCGACGTCGAGACCGAGACCGGGAAGTTCTGCGCGGGTGTCGGGCGCGTCGTGATCTCCAACTCGCCCCGCCGCGGCCTCGAGTTCGTCACCCGCAAGATCACTTGGCACGCGGCTGCGATCAAGCACGGGCTGCAGAAGGAGCTGCGGCTGGGCAACCTCGATGCGGAGCGCGACTGGGGCTACGCGGAGGACTACGTCGAGGCGATGTGGCTGATGCTGCAGCGCGACGACCCGCAGGACTACGTGATCGCGACGGGCGAGGCCCACTCGGTGCGCGAGTGCTGCCAGATCGCGTTCGAAGAGGCGGGGCTCGGCGACTTCGAGCAGTACGTGACGCTCGACCCGACGTTCGTGCGCCCCGCCGAGGTCGACCACCTGATCGGCGACGCCTCCAAGGCCGAGCGCGATCTCGGCTGGAAACCGGAGACGAGCTTCGAGCAGCTGATCCGGCTGATGACGCGCGCGGACATGGAACTGCTGGCGAAGTAGGCGCGTGGCGGTCCCGCTGTTCGACACCTCCACGCAGCTGGAGCCGCTGCGTGAGCAGCTGCGCGAGGCCGTCGCACGCGTGCTCGACAGCGAGCGCTACATCCTCGGCCCGGAGGTCGAGGCGTTCGAGCAGGAGTTCGCCGGCTACTGCGGGGCAGCCGAGGCCGTGGGCGTCGCCAACGGCACCGAGGCGATCACGATCGCGCTGCGCGCGATGGGAGTGGGGCCCGGCGACGAGGTGGTCGTGCCCTCGTTCACCTTCTACGCCTCAGCCGAGGCGATTCCCGCGACGGGCGCCACGCCCGTCTTCTGCGACGTCGACCCCGATACGTACTGCGTGACGGCCGAGACAGTGCGAGCGGCGCTGACGCCGAAGACGAAGGCCGTGATCGCGGTGCACCTGTTCGGCAACGTCGCCCCCGTCGAGCAGATAGAGGCGCTCGGTGTTCCAGTGCTCGAGGACGCCGCGCAGGCGGCCGGCTCGACCGCGATGGCGGGCCGTCCCGGCGCGCTCGGGACAGCGGCGACGTTCTCGTTCTTCCCCTCCAAGAACCTCGGCGCGTTCGGCGACGGCGGCATCGTCACCACCTCCGACCCGGCTGTGGCAGAACGCGTGCGCGTGCTCCGCTTCCACGGATCGCGCGACAAGGTCAGCTACGAGCAGGTCGGCTACAACTCCCGCCTCGACGAGATCCAGGCGGCGATCCTGCGCGTGCAGCTCCCGCACCTCGACGAGTTCGCCGAGGGCCGCCGGCGCGCCGGACGCCACTACGAGCAGGCTGGCCTGGGCGAGCTGGTCAAACTGCCCCAGCCCGTCGCCGGAGCCTCGCCCGCCTGGCACCTGTACGTGATCGGCGACACCAACGTTGCCCGCTCCGAACAGGCGCTCTCGGCCGCCGGCATCGGCTGCAAGCCCTATTACCGCACCCCGGTCCATCGGCAGGCGGCGATGACGCGCTGGGGCGAGGGCCTCGACCTGCAGGGCACCGAGTACGCCGCACAGACCCACCTCGCGATCCCGATGTTCCCGAACCTCTCGCAGGCGCAGGCGGACGAGGTCGTGGCGGCGCTGCGCAGCTGAATGCTCGGCCGCTAGCGCCAGCGCTCCAGCAGATCCTGCTCGGCGACCTCGCGCACGACCTTCGCGGGCACGCCCATCGCGACGGCCCGCGCCGGCACGTCCTTCGTCACCACCGCGCCCGCGGCGATGAACGCCTCTTCGCCCACCTCGACGCCGGGTGTCAGCACACTTCCCCCGCCGATCCGGCACGCCCGCCGCAGCGCCGCCCCGATCGCCGGCGTCTCCTCGCCGTGCCTGGCCATCGTGTTGTCGTTGGTCGTCGTCACGCACGGTCCGACGAACACGTCGTCCTCGACCACCGTGGCAGCGGTCAGGTAGACGTTCGTCTGGACGCGCACGCGCTCGCCGACGACGACGTCGTTGTCGACGACACTGCCGCGACCGATCACGCTGCCGGCGCCGATCGTGGAGCGCTCGCGCACGAACGACTGGTCGCCGAGGATCGCGCGCTCGCCGATCGTGACGCCGGCGAAGACGATCGCGGCGGTTCCCACAGACACTCCCGCGCCCAGCCGCAACGTCGGCAGCTCGCCGCCCGCCGAGGAGTGCGGCGCGAGCTTCGGGCGCTTGCCCAGCACCGCGTGGTCGCCGATCGTGCAGCCATCGCCGACCACGGTGCCGTCGTGCACCACCACGTAGGCCCCGAACGTCACCCCCTCGCCAATCGTCACGTCCTCGCCGAGGACCGGCTCCCCTGCGCTCAAAGCCGCACCACGTTGGCGGCGCCCGCGGCCGCCTCGCGCGTGACGCCGCGCAGGTCTACGACGAGCCGTGCGCGGCGGGCGATCGCGTCGTGGTCCACGCCCGGGTGCGCGGTGACGATCAGCGCGAGGTCGGCATCGGCGATCGCCTGCTCGAGCGGCAGGCTCGAGAGGCCGAACTCGGGCAGCTCGGCGACGTGCGGGTCGTGATAGCGCACGTCGCCACCCAGCTCGCGCAGCAGCGTGATGATCTTCAGCGCCGGCGATTCGCGCGTGTCGCCGACGCCGGGCTTGTAGCTGACCCCGATCACGGCGATGCGCGCGCCTTTGACAGAGAGCCCGCGGTCGTTGAGCGCGCGCTGCGCCTTGGCGACGCAGTGATAGGGCATCTGCTGGTTGATCTTGCCCGCCAGCTCGACGAACTCCGTCGGCATGTCGAACTCGCGGGCGCGCCACGCGAGGTAGAACGGGTCGACGGGAAGGCAGTGGCCGCCCATGCCCGGGCCCGGCTCGAAGCGCATGAAGCCATACGGCTTGGTCCCGGCCGCGTCGACGACCTCCCACACGTCGATGCCCATCCGGTCGGTGAGCATCGCCAGCTCGTTGACGAGCGCGATGTTGACAGAGCGGAAGACGTTCTCGAGCAGCTTTGTCAGCTCCGCCGCCTCGGGGCTCGACACGCGCACGAGCTCGTCGCAGATCAGCCCGTACAGCTCCTCCGCGCGCTCAGCGCAGGCATCGGTGAGGCCGCCGAGCACCTTCGGCGTGGTCCGCATCGTGTGGTCGGTGCGACCCGGATCGACGCGCTCCGGCGAGAACGCGAGATGGAAGTCGCGTCCCGCCGAGAGACCCGACTCCTCGAGCAGCGGCAGCAGGCGCTCGCGCGTCGTGCCGGGATAGGTGGTCGACTCGAGCACGACCAGCTGGCCCGCGACCAGCACCCGCGCAAGCGCGCGGCCCGCCTCGACCAGCGGCCCCAGGTCCGGCTCGCGGTTGCGGCTGAGCGGCGTCGGCACGCAGATCACGACCGCCTCCGCCTCGGCCAGCGAGGCGTAGCGGGTGCTCATCGAGAGGCTTCCCTGCAGCTCGGCCAGGTCCGCGGCGGAGACGTCCTCGACGTAGGACCGGCCCGCCTGCAGCGCCTCGACCTTGCGCGCGTCCACGTCGACGCCGATCACCTCGCAGCCCTCGCGCGCGAAGGCGACGGCCAGCGGCAGTCCGACGTAGCCCATGCCGATCACGCCGACGGTGCTCATCGCGGGCCAGTGTAGGCGCTGCGTTAGACGTGCTGGCCCGGCGCGCCGTCGCGCAGAGCGCGCAGATCGTGCTCCACCATGCGCTCCACGAGCTGCTCGAAGCTGAGCTGCGGTCGCCAGCCGAGCAGCTCGCGCGCCCGCGAGGGATCGCCGACGCTGCGTGTCGGCTCTGCAGGACGCGCCAGGTCCGGATCGCTGCGTACGTAGCGCTCGTGGTCCAGACCGACACACGCGAACGCGGCGCAGGCGAACTCGGCGACGGTGCGTCCGACGCCGCTCGCGAGCACGTAGTCGGCCGGCTCGTCCTGCGCGAGCATCAGGCGCGCGCCGGCCATGATGTCGCCCGCGAAGGACCAGTCGCGCACGGAGCAGAGCGAGCCGAGCGTCAGCTCATCCTGCAGCCCCAGCGATATCGCCGCGGCGCCACGCGAGATGCGCCGCGTGACGAACAGCTCGGGCCGGCGCTCGGACTCGTGGTTGTAGACGATGCCGGAGCTGACGTGCAGGCCCTCGTGGCGCCGCATCGCTCCGCACAGGTTGTGCGCGGCGAGCTTCGCGATCGCGTAGGGGTTCGACGGGAAGCACGGCGTGCGCTCGTTCTGCGGGCTCTCCGGCGCGTCGCCGAACATCGCGCCCGAAGAGGAGACGAACACGCGCGTCCCCGCGTCGAGGTCGCGCACCGCCTCCAGCAGCGCGGCGCAGCCGCCGGCGATCGCTGCGGTGGTGTCCGCCGGCTGCTCCCACGACGCCGGCACGAACGACGGTGCGGCGAGGTGGTACAGCTCGTCGGGGTTGACCCGCGCGAGCGCCTCGCGCAGGCTCGCCGGGTCGAGCAGGTCGCCTGCCATCAGCTCGATGCGCCCGCGCAGATGCTCACTCGCCCCCAGCTCGCGCCCCAGCGCCTGCCCGGGCGCCTCGCGAACCAGCCCGGTGACCGCATAGCCGTCCCCGAGCAGCTGCTCGGCGAGGAACGAGCCGTCCTGGCCGGTCACGCCGGTGATCAATGCGCGCTTCTCGCTCGGCACCGCGCCAGCTTACGCGGCGCCGCGCGCGCGGCCGTCGTAGATCGCCGCGAGCGACCGGGCCACGGCGGCGGGCGCGCACAGCTGCGCGACGCGCCGGCGGCCCCGCTCGCCCGCCTCGCGGTCCCCGACGAGCCGCCGCGCCGCGGCGGCCAGTGCGCCGGCGTCGCCCGGCTCCACCAGCGCGCCGGCATCGAGCAGCTCGGGCAGCGCGCCCACCCTGCTCCCAGCCACGGGCAGCCCGGACGCCATCGCCTCCGCCGCCGCCATCCCGAACGTCTCGGCGGAGCGTGAAGGTACCAGCGCAAGCGCCGCCCCGGCGCGCAGTTCCCTCAGCTGCTCGTCGCCGACGCGGCCGAGGAAGCGCACGTCCTGCCCCCGCGCTCGCTCTCGAAGCGCCTGCAGCTGCGGCCCGTCTCCGGCGATCACGAGCGCCAGCCCCGCGAGCCTGCACGCATCGATCGCGACGTCCACGCCCTTCTCCGCCGCCAGCCGCGAAACGACGAGCGCGTAGCCCTGATCCGCGGAGGCGTCGGCAGCTGCGTGCAGCGGCACCGGCGGCGCCAGCACGTGCACGTTCTCCCGGGGAATCGGTGCGCCCAGCTCGCGCAGCCGCTCCAGCGCGAAGCGGCTGGGCACGATCAAGGCGTCCGCCTGCTCCACCAGGCGGCGCTGCCACAGCGCCAGCGAGAGCCCGTAGGCCAGCGCCTCCGCGCGGCTGCCGCGGCAGTTGTGCACGATCCCCGGAAGCGTGTTGGCGCCGTGGCAGCGGGTGCAGTCTTCGCCTTTCGTGAAGCACACGCCGACGGCGCACACGAGCCGGTACTGATGCAGGTGCAGCACCACCCTCGCGCCCGCCTCGCGAGCCTCTGCCAGCGCTCGCCAGCCGAGCGACGGCTGGACGTTGTGCACGTGCAGGACGCGCGCTCCCAGACGCCGCACCGCGTCGCCGACCTCGCGCGGAGCCAGCCCGCCGCGCACGAGGCCGAGCGTCGCGCGCGCCGGCGTCAGGCGCGCCGAGTCGCGCGTCAGCAGCTCGGCCCGCTCAGCGAGCTCGACGCGCACCAGCGCGAGCAGGTCTTCGACCGTTCGCTCCTCCCCGCCGGTCGTCCGGTAGCGATTGTGCGCGAACAGGATCATGCGGCCGTCAAACCTAGACTCTCTGCCACCAATGGACCCCGCTGCCTCGATTGTGATCCCCACACGTGACCGGCTGGGCTATCTCGAGGTGACACTGTCATCGATCGCCACACAGGCGGCCGCCGCGCAGGCGGAGATGCTCGTCGTCGACGACGCCGGCCCCAGTGAACGCGCTCGCGAGCTCGCGGAGCGCTTCGGCGCCCGCTACGAGCCGCACCCGGCGCCGCTCGGCCTCAACGCCGCGCGCAACAGCGGCGTCGCGCGCTCACACGGTGAGCTCGTCGTGTTCCTCGACGACGACATCCGCGCGCGGGCAGGCTGGCTGCCGGCGCTGCTCGCTGCTGCCGCCGCGCATCCGGAGGAGGAGGTCTTCGCCGGACGCGTCGTCGCGGCGCTCGAGGGGCCGGCGCCGCGCAGCTGCGGGCGCGAGCAGCCGCCCATCACCACGCTCGACCTCGGCGAGCAGCGCACGCGCACGCGCTTCGCGTGGGGCTCGAACATGGCGATCCGGCGCTCGGCGCTGCAGCGCGTGGGGACATTCGAGGTCGCGCTCGCCGACGGCGGCGACGAGCAGGAGTGGCAGGAACGTCGTGGCGCCGATGCGCTCTACGTGGCGGGCGCCACCGTCGAGCACCGCCGCCAGGGAGACGACGCGCGGCTGCGCTCGCTGTGCCGCGCGGCCGCCGTGCGGGGGCGGGCCGCACGCCGCTTCGACGCGCGCCGCGGCCGCGCGCCCGCACTCACGCGGGAGCTGCTGACGCTGCTCGGCTGCATCGGCCACGTGATCGTCCGCCGCTGCCCCGCCGGTCTGACGATGGTCGCGCACAGCGCCGCTCGCAGCCGCCAGGCGTGGCGCGAAGCGCGCGAGGCACCCGCCGGCGGCGGCGCGGCGAGGAGCGCAGCCGACTCCAACGGCGCCGCTGGGAGCGAGGACTTCCTCTCCGGCGCGAGCGGCACGGTCGGCGGGCTCGACAGCCTGCGCCGCCGCGCCGCCGACGCGCTCGCGAGCGCCTGCGACGGCGTCACCGGACGTCGCCGCCGGCTGCTGCGCGCAGCGCGAACAGAGCCGCCCGTGCGCCGCGTGCTCGCGCTCGGCGTGGTCCGCGAGGAGTTCGCAGAGAGCGCCGCCGCGATCGCCACGGAGCTGCGGCGCTCACGCCACACCGTGGATCTCCACACGACGGCGCCACGGCAGGGTGGCAAGTTCGAGAACCTCAATCGCCTGCTGCGCGAGCATCCCGCCGCCGATCACGACTGGCTGCTGCTGATCGACGACGACGTGGAGCTGCCGCGCGGCTTCCTCGACGTCCTGCTGTTCCTGGCGGAGCGATTCCAGCTGACGCTCGCGCAGCCGGCACACGTGCAGGACTCGCACGCGGCATGGGCGGTGACCAGACGTCGGCGGGGCAGCGCCGTGCGCGAGACCTCGTTCGTGGAGATCGGGCCGGTGACACTGTTCTCGCGCGGCGCGTTCGACGTGCTGCTGCCGTTCCCGGAGCTGCGCATGGGCTGGGGACTGGACCTGCACTGGGCCGCGCTCGCGCGCACCGAAGGATGGCGCTGCGGCGTCCTCGACGCGCTTGCGATCCGTCACCGGCGTGCCGCCGCAGCGAGCGCTTATGGACGCGAGCAGGCGGTCGCCGAGGCGCGCGAGTTCCTCGCGTCGCACCCGTACGTGCCGGCGAGCGAGGCCGAACTGACGCTGAAGACGCACCACTCCTGGTGACCGCGCCCGCCGAAAGGAGGCTGCGCGTCGCGATCGTCGCGGAGTTCTATCCGAGCCGGCGCGACCCGGTGCTCGGCGTGTGGGCGCACCGCCAGGCGCTGGCCGCACGCGCCGCCGGCGTGGAGCTGCACGTGCTCGTGCTCAACCGGCTGGTACCGCCGCGCGAGTCATTCGCGCGCGGTCCCGCCGCCGCGCTCGGCGCGCTGTCGGAGCGGCTGCAGGAGCCGCGCGAGCAGACCCTCGACGGCGTGCCGGTCACGTACGTGCCCTACGCCTCGCCGCCACGCGGGCGCTCCTACCACGCGTGGGGCGCCTGGGCCACGCCGCCGCTCGCGCTCGCGCTGCGCAGGCTGCGCGCGAGCTTCCCCTACGACCTGCTGCATGCGCACAACGCGGTACCGGCTGCTGAGGCGACGCGCCGCGCGCAGCGTGTGTCCGCGCCGGGCGGCGCGCGGCCCGTGCCGCTCGTCGTCTCGGTGCACGGCGGCGACGTCCTCTACACCGCGCCCCGCAGCGCCGCCGGCGCGCGAGCGGTGGGGAGCGGCCTCGGCGCCGCGCGCCTCACGTTGGCCAACAGCCACGGCATCGCCGAGCTGGCGCGCACCTACGGCGCGGGCGAGACAGCCGTGGTGCACCTCGGCACCGACATGCCTGCGGTACGCCGCCCGGCGCCCCGGCAGGGGCCGCCCATGCTGGTCACGGTCGCGCACCTGGTCGCACGCAAGCGCCACGGCGACGTGATGCGCGCGCTGGCCGTGCTGCGCCCGCGATACGCGGAGCTGCGCTACCGGATCATCGGCGACGGGCCCGAGCGCACCGCCCTGGAAGGACTCGCCCGCCGTCTCGAGGTCGAGGACCGTGTCGAGTTCCTCGGACAGCGTTCGCCGGCCGAGGCGCTCGAGCTGGCACGAGCCTGCACGCTGTTCGTGATGCCGTCGACCGAGGAGGCCTTCGGCGTCGCCTATGTCGAGGCGATGGCCGGCGGCGTGCCCGCGATCGGCTGCCGGGGCGAGCCCGGCCCCGAGGAGATCGCCGCGGCCGGCGACGGCTTCATGCTGGTGCCGCCGGGCGACATCGAGCGTCTCACGCAGCGCATCGGCGAGCTGCTCTCCGACCCGCATCGCCTTCGTGAGGCCGGCCAGCGCGCGCGCGCGACCGTCGCAGCGAACTTCACGTGGGAGCGCTGCGGAGAGCAGACGCTGGCCGCATATGAGCGCGCGCTGCGGTGAAGCCCGTCCTGTTCATCACCGGCCACGTGCCCGCTTACCGTGCCGGCGCGCTCGCGGCGCTGCACGAGCGCGAGACGATCGAGGTCGCGCTGTTCGGCGGACACTCGCTGCACGGCGGCCCGGGTGCCGCGCCCGCCGCCGAGGCGCAGGACAGCCCCGGCACGGGCCGCGAGCGTGGCGGGAAGGCCGCCCCGGGCATGGACGCACGCGGCTTCCCGGCACGCCACGCGCGCCCGCACGAGCTGTTCGCGCTGGCTGCAAGCGGCGCGTACCGCGCGGTGGTCTGCCCGACGGGCGGCCGGCTGGCGCCGCTCGCCGGCTGGGCGGGCACGAGACGCGCCGGGCTGCCGCTGCTGCTGTGGGCGTCGCTGTGGGCGCATCCGCGCAGCGCCGCACACGCGCTCTCCTACCTGCCACTGCGGCGCCTGTACCGCTCGGCGGACGCCGTCGTCACCTACGGCCCGCACGTGAGCTCCTACGTGCAGGCGCGCGGCGCGCGCAACGTGCACGTGGCACCGCAGTCGGTGGACAACGACTTCTGGCGCGCGCCCGCCGCAGAGCCGGTCTCGCTGCCCGGTTGGCCAGAACGTGCCCGCACACGCTTCCTGTTCGCCGGCCGCGACGCCCCCGCGAAGGGCCTCGACGTGCTGCTCGACGCCTGGCGGCAGGCGAACGCGGCGCCGGCCGGCGACGTGCTCGTGCTCGCCGGCGGCGCAGCGCACCCCGGCCGCCACGCGCTGGCGCAGGGGGTCCATGCCGTCGGCCCGCTCGACCCCGAATCTCTTCGGAACGTCTATGCGCACAGTGACGCGCTGATCGTGCCGTCTGTTGCAACCGCGACGTTCAGGGAGCCGTGGGGTTTGGTGGTGAACGAGGCCATGAACGCGCGAACTGCTGTGATCTCGAGCGATGCCGTCGGCGCCGCCGCGGGCGGACTGGTCCGCGATGGCGTGAACGGCCTGGTCGTGCCCGCGCGCGACAGCGCCGCGCTGGCGCAGGCGATCGTGCGGCTCGGCGGCCAGCCGGGGTTGAGCGCGCGCTTGGGCGCGGCGGGGGCGCAGGACGTGCTGGCGTACAGCCACGAGGCGTGGGCGGAGGGGTTCTCCGGGGCGCTCGCGAGCCTCGGTGTCTCCCGGGGGCGCTGGTAGCGTTGCGCGATCAGCCTATGAGAGTCCTCCGCCTCGAGAGACGGCTCGTCGCGGTCGCGGCGAGCGTGCTGATGCTGATGGGCATCGCTGCCGGCACGGCGCAGGCCGACGTCGGGCAGAAGATCATCCTGCGCTGCACCCACCACGAATCGCTGGCCGGCTTCAGCCAGGCGGACTACCGGCGCGCGCTGAAAGAGATGAGCGCGACGACCGAAGAGTA
>DASWSH010000173.1:0-2093 GCA_036402735.1 Solirubrobacteraceae bacterium
GGCCGCTTCGCGAGGTCGAGCGGCCAACCCCCCGGCCGGGGCCCGGGCAGCTGCTGATCCGGGTTCATACGTGCGCGGTCTGCCGCACCGACCTGCACCTGCTCGACGGCGAGGTCGACGTGCCGGACCCGCCCCGCATCCTCGGACACATGATCGTCGGGTCGATCGTCGGCGGTGACGATCGGGCGACCGCGGGCTTCGACCGCGACGTGCGCGTGGGCGTGCCGTGGCTGGGCTGGACGGACGGCACCTGCGAGTACTGCCGCAGCGGCCGCGAGAACCTCTGCCCGAACGCCCTTTTCACCGGCCGCGACATCGACGGCGGCCACGCCGAGTACACCGTGGCTGACAGCCGCTACACGTTCCCGCTGCCCGCCGGCTACGGACCACTCGATGCCGCGCCGCTGCTCTGCGCCGGGCTGATCTCCTACCGCGCGCTGCGCATGTGCGGCGACGCGGCGCGCCTGGGCCTCTACGGCTTCGGCGCCGCCGCGCACATCGTCACGCAGGTCGCGCTGTGGCAGGGACGGCGCGTGTTCGCGTTCACCCGCGACGGCAAAGACGATGCGGCGGCGTTCGCGCTCGAGCTGGGCGCGGAGTGGGCGGGCGCCTCCAGCGAGCAGCCGCCGGAGCAGCTCGACGCGGCGATCGTGTTCGCGCCCGTCGGCGAGCTCGTGCCACTCGCGCTGCGCGCGCTCGCACCGGGCGGCACGGTCGTCTGCGGCGGCATCCACATGAGCGACATCCCCTCGTTCCCGTACGAGCTGCTGTGGCGCGAGCGCTCGCTGCGCTCGGTCGCGAACCTGACGCGCCGCGACGGCCGCGAGCTGCTCGACCTGGCACCGCGCGTACCCGTGCGCACGCGTGTGAGCACCTACTCGCTGGACGATGCGGGACGTGCGCTCGAGGACCTGCGCGCGGGCGCCTTCACCGGCGCGGCCGTGATCGTGCCGTAGTCAGAAACACTGGCGGCTCAATTTTCCGCCGTTCCACCTGGCTTTGCGATAGCCCGGTCGATTCCTCGATCGGGTCGGGCAACATGATGGCGTGGGATAGGGGTCGATCGGGTCCGTCTGAGACGAGAAATATGGCGAGCGTCGGCACGGAGAAGACGAGATGGATGCGGGGGCCCTCGACGCACCTGCGCTGCGCGCTGCTGGGCCTGCTGCTGGAGCGCCCCGGCCACGGCGGCGACCTCGCGCAACAGGCGCGCGTCGAGCGTTGGGCAGAGCCCGCGCGCCCGCCTGCCAGGCCACTTTGCCGGGCTACTCGAGAGTCAAGTAGTGGACTTTCCTCTTGCCTGCCGGCGGGCGTCGCGGCGATGATCGGAGATTCCTGCTGCGGCGAGGTCCGCAGCGGGTAAGGGAACGAACATGCACATCCAGCGCCGATCCGTTTGCCACGAGCGCCGCCCGGGAGACCGGGCGCGCCGGCTGCCGATGCTGCGCGCGCCCCAGCAGCCGATCACGCGCGCGCGCCGGCTGCGCTGCGCCTGCGGCAGCCATGAGGGGCTGACCGGGCGGGGCTTCGGCAGCGCGGAGCGCCTGCGCGAAGCGCGACAGCTCAGCTAGCCGATCCCCATCATGTGGGCGGCTGCGAGCCCGGCCCACTCGCCGTACGGGGTGAAGAACTCGCGCACCTGCGCTTCCTCGGCGACCGCTTGCGGGTCGCCGCCGCTGAGCACGCGGCCGACGAGCTTCAGCAGGCCGAGGTCGCCGGCCGGAAGCTGGTCGTGACGTCCCTGGCCGTGCAGCGCGAGCATCTCCACGGTCCAGGGGCCGATGCCGGGGACGGCGCGCAGGCGCCGCCAGCAACGCTCGTGATCGTGGTCGTGCAGGTCGACCCGGCCGCGTGCGACCTCGCGCGCGGCGTGAACCAGCGTGATCGCGCGGCAGCCCGCGAGGTCGAAGGACTGCAGCAGCGCCGGGGCGGTGCCGGCCAGCACCTCAGCCGGAGGCGAGTCCGCCATGCGGCTGTGGCTGCCATCCCATCCGATCCAGCGGCGGCCGAGCGCGGCGACCACACGCCGCTCGATCGCGGCCGCGCGCTCGTACTCGATCAGCTGCTCGCAGATCGCCCACACGAGCGCCTCG
>DASWSH010000174.1:0-1821 GCA_036402735.1 Solirubrobacteraceae bacterium
GCAGCGGGCTGCGTGGCCGGGGCGCAGCGGTGCTTCGAGAAAACGTTGCAGTACGCGCTCGAGCGCAAGGCGTTCGGCCGCCAGATCGGCAAGTTCCAGGTGATCCGCCACAAGTTCGCGGAGATGGCGACGAAGATCGAGTCGGCGCGGCAGATGGTCTACGTGACGGCGTGGCGCTTCAACAACGGCGAGTACCCCGTGCGCGAGATCTCGATGGCGAAGCTGCACGCGGCACGCGTCGCGGTCGAAGTGGCGGACGAGTGCATCCAGGTACACGGCGGCGCCGGCTACATGGTCGAGTACGGCGTCGAGCGCGTGTGGCGCGACATGCGCCTGAACCGCATCGGCGCGGGCACCGACGAGATCATGCTCGATGTGATCGGCCGCTCCTACGGCCTGTGATCGCCGCGTCGGCGGACGAGGATCTCGACCGTCGGAGCGAGGCGGCGGCGCAGGCGCGCGGTGAGCAGCCCGGCCGCGAGCGCGGGAGCGAGCGAGCGCGCCAGATGCGAGCCGGCGGGGCCATGCCGTTCCTGCAGGGCGCGGATCTCCGCGGAGCGCTCGTGCGAGGGCGCCGGGTGACGCTGATGGATCGCTCGCAGCTCGTAGAGATAGCTCTCCCGCTGCCGTTCCTCCTCCGCGCTCGGCGTCGGCGGCGCGACCCGGCGTGCGAGCTGCTGGCCGCCCGCGGCAACGGCTGTCAGCGCCAGCGAGCGCCACAGCGCGACGCGCCGGCCGGTGCGACGGTCGACGGTGCGCAGCCCGAGCAGACGCTGTCCGGGCGTGCCCAGCTGCTCGCGCAGCGCCTCTGCCGGGATCAGCCGCAGCCAGCGCAGCCGCGAAGCCGCCTCGGCCGCGCCGCCCCGGCCGCGCGAGCTCAGCCACGTCACGACGCCGACGAGCCCCACGTCGAGCAGGCCGGCAAGGCCGGCGCGCCAGCGCGGTGCCCGTGCTCGCTTCTCACTCATCGGCGCAATTCTCTCCGATGAGCGCGACCGACCCGCCGTTCGGCGAGGAGCACGAGCAGCTGCGCGAGTCCGCGCGCGGCTTCATCGAGCGCGAGCTCGCCCCCCACGCGCGCCAGTGGGAGGACGATGAATGGTTCCCGCAGGAGGTCTTCGGCAAGCTCGCAGCGCAAGGGCTGCTCGGGCTGAAGTACCCGAGCGAGTACGGCGGGGAGGGTGGCGACTACCTGCACGAGGCTGTGCTGTGCGAGGAGATGGCGCGGATCGGCTCCGGCGGCGCGGCGGCGGGCATCGGCGCGCACATCAACATCGCGACGCCTCCGATCTGGAAGTTCGGCACCGACGAGCAGAAGCAGCGCTACCTCGTGCCCGCGATCGCCGGCGAGCTGATCGGCGCGCTCGGCATCACCGAGCCCGGTGCGGGCTCGGACGTGGCGGCCCTCACCACGCGCGCGGAGCGGGTCGACGGCGGCTTCCTGGTGAACGGCGAGAAGACCTACATCACGAACGGCGTGCGCGCAGACTTCATCGTGACGGCCGTCAAGACCACGCCCGAGGGAGGCCACGGCGGCATCTCCTTCCTGATCGTCGATCGCGGCGAGGGCGTGGAGTCCTCGGCGCTGCACAAGCTCGGCTGGCGCGCCTCGGACACGGCGACGATCAGCTTCCAGGACGTGTTCGTTCCCGAGCAGAGCCTGCTCGGCGAGCTGCACGGCGGCTTCAAGCTGATCATGGCCAACTTCCAGTGGGAGCGCCTCGCGATGGCGCTCGGCGCGGTCGGAGCGATGCGGCTCGCGTGGGAGCGCACCGCCGCGTACGCCGCCGAGCGCCACGCCTTCGGCCGCCCGCTCTCGGG
>DASWSH010000175.1:0-1612 GCA_036402735.1 Solirubrobacteraceae bacterium
GGAACCGTTCCGCCGTCGTTTTCTCGCGCTCGGCCAGCTCGAGAACGTACGTCGAGACGAGCGTCGCGCTGCTCTGCCCGCGCAGCTTGAAGCTCGCCACGATTTTCGAACGTGATTCCGATTGCGAATGCGCGATCGCTAGGGCGAGCAGCCCGCAAATGACCAGCACGATCAGCGCGAGCAGCCCGGCGGCGTACGGTGTCCTGCTGCGGGCGCGCACAATGCCGGAATCGGCTTACTGATGGGAAAACTTTAGGCGCTCAGGGCAGCTCGACCACGTACTCGCGCGGGGCCGCGCGCTCCGGCACGCGCTGCTCCTGAACCGGCTGACCGAGGTACAGCAGGCCGACCGGGAGCTCCTCGTCGGGGAGGCCCAGCAGCGCGCGGGCGCGCGGATCCTCGAGCAGCGGCACGGTGCGCCAGTAGGCGGCGAGCCCGCGCGCGTGCGCGGCGAGCAGCACGATGTAGGAGGCGACCGCGGTCGCCAGCAGGTCCTCGCGGTCCTGCGCCTGATCGCCGCTCTGGCGCACGGCGACCGCGACCAGCGTGGGCGCGCGGCGCAGCTTCGCAGCGGCGCCCGGCTGCTCGGACTCGGCCAGCTCCATCAGCGCGGCGCGCGTCTGCTCGCCGAGCACGCGGAAGCGCCAGGGGTTGGTGAGATGGTGGTTCGGCGCCCAGCGCGCCAGCTCGAGGATCTCGAGCAGCAGCTCGCGCTCGACCGGCACCGGCCCGAAGGCCTTGTGGGTCCTGCGCGTCCGGATAGCCTTCTCGACCTCCACGCCAGCACCCTAGAACGCATGCACGCCCCCGTCACCGCGCATCCGGCTTGAGCCTCGGCGAAATCGTCGCGATCGCGCTCGCCGGGATGGCGGCGGGAACGATCAACACGGTCGTCGGCAGCGGCACGCTGATCACCTTCCCGGTGCTGCTCGCGTTCGGCTACGCGCCCGTCACGGCCAACGTGACGAACAGCGTCGGCCTCGTTCCGGGCTCCGTCTCGGGCGCGATCGGCTACCGGCGCGAGCTCGCCGGGCAGGGGCGCAGGGCGCTGCGGCTGGGCACGATGTCGGTGCTCGGGAGCCTCACGGGCGCTGTGCTGCTGCTCGTGCTGCCTGCTGCGGCCTTCAAGGCGATCGTGCCGGTGTTCATCGCGCTGGCGCTCGTGCTGACGATCCTCCAGCCGCGCATCCAGCGCGCGCTGGCGGCGCGCGAGATCGACCTGGCGCATCCGCGCGCCCCCGCGACGCTGTTCGCGATCTACCTGACGGGGGTCTACGGCGGCTACTTCGGCGCCGCCCAGGGCATCCTGCTGCTTGCGATCCTAGGCGTCGCGCTCGACCAGGACCTGCAGCGCACGAACGCGCTGAAGAACGTGCTGGCGGGGCTTGCGAACGGCGTGGCCGGGCTGTGCTTCGCCTTCGCGGCGCACGTCGACTGGGAGGTCGCGGCGATCATGGCGGCGGCTGCGGTGGCGGGCGGCCAGCTCGGCGCGCGCTACGGGCGGCGGCTGCCGCCGGATGCGCTGCGCGTGCTGATCGTCCTCGTGGGGATCTCGGCGATCGTGCAGCTGGCGCTCAGGTGAGCTGCTCGTAGAGCAGGAACAGGTTCAGCG
>DASWSH010000176.1:0-3069 GCA_036402735.1 Solirubrobacteraceae bacterium
CCTTCTGCGGCGCGGTGCGTCCAGACGGAGTCGAGCGTCCGCATGATCAGGCCGTTCCCGCAGGGAGCGCAGAGCGCGTGATGGAAGTCCCGGTTGGGCGCGAAGCCGCCGCTGCGGCGGTCTGTCTGACCCGCCAGGCGCCGCACGAGCTCGCGCTCCTCGGCGCTGGCGCGCGTGGTCGCAAGCGCGGCGGCCGCCGGCTCCAGCAGCTCGCGCAGCTCGTACAACTCGCGCACGTCGGCAGCGGTGAAGCCCTGCACGATCGCGCCGCGGCGCGGCACCAGCCGCACGAGGCCCTCGCGCTCGAGCAGGTGCAGCGCCTCGCGCACGGGCGTGCGCGAGACACCGAGCTCGGCCGCGACCTGCTCCTGCTTGATGCGCGCCTCGGGCGGGAGCCGGCCGCTCGTGATCGCCGTGTGCAGCGCGGCATGCACTCGGTCGGTGAGCTGCTGCTGGTCGTCGAGGGCTGCGAGCGGCACGCCGGATACTGTATCCAATCCGCGGAGCGCAGGAGCTCTGTGCCGGCGCGCACCGTGCGTCCACTACCCTGGAGGCGTGATGCGGGGCTTGCTCAGGGGTGGCTCGGCGCTCGTGCTGCTGGCGCTCGTGGCATCCGCCTGCGGCGGCGGCGGCGCGAAGGGCGGCAACTCCTCGACGGGAGCGGCGGCCGTTGTCTCGTCGACCCCGGGAACGACCGCGCCGCTCAAGTCCGGGCAGCTCGGCGGGCCGCTGATCGTGCCGCCGCACACCGTCGCGCCGCAGATCGTGCTGCACGACCAGAACGGCAAGGTCTTCAGGCTCTCGTCCCTGCGCGGCAAGGCCGTGTTCCTGACGTTCGTCTATGCGCACTGCCCCGACGTCTGCCCGCTGATGATGCAGGCCCTGGGTGCCGCCAAGCGCTCGCTGCCCGACCCCTCGAAGATGCAGATCGTGGCGGTCTCCGTCGACCCGAAGGGCGACACGCCCAAGGTCGTCAAGCAGTTCCTGCGCGCGCGCGAGCTCACCGGCAAGGCGACCTGGCTGCTCGGCACGCGCGCCCAGCTGAGCCGGGTCTGGGGCGCGTACAACATCGAAGCCAAGTCGGTGCCCCAGACGCCGGCGATCATCGAGCACGTCTCGCTGATCTACGGCATCGACGCGAACGGCGACATCCGCGTCGGCTACCCGGCCTCGCCGATCAGCCCCAAGGTGATGGCGCACGACGCTCGCATCCTCGCGCGCGCGACGTGACACTTCCGTGAAGGCCGCCGTGCGGCGCGAGGGCGCGGCGGTCGCGGCCGTGGTCGTCGCCGTCGTGGGGGTGCTCGCGCCGCTGACGCTCGGCGGCCGGCTCGCGTCGTCGGCCGACACCGACGCGTTCTACGCGCCCTTCGCATCGTTTCTGCACGACCGCCTCGCAGCCGGAGACATCCCGTACTGGGCGCCCGGGGCCTTCTCGGGTCAGCCGTTCCTGGCCGATGCGCAGTCGGGCGTCACCTACCCGCCGATGCTGCTGGCCTCGTGGCTGCTCGGGCCGGTCGACGCGCTGCGCGCCGTGGCGACGTTCCACTATCTGATCGCGGCGCTCGGCACCTACGCGCTCGCCCGCCAGCTGAACGCCAGTCGCACGGGCTCGGCCTTCGGCGCGATCGCCTTCGCGGCTTCCGGCCACCTCGTGGCGCGCTCGGCGGCGCTCGGCCTGCTCGGCGGCGCCGCCTGGCTCGCCCCGGCGCTCGCGCTCGCGGAGGCCACGGCCAGGGCGCGGCCCTCGCGGCAGCCCGCGGCCATGGCGGGCCTGGCGTTCGTGCTGGCGCTCCACCTCGCCAGCGGCTCCCAGCAGCTCGCGGCGCTGACGCTCGCGACCTGCCTGCTCTGGCTTCTCGCGCGCGCGGGCGCGGGCGGGTTCTTGAGGGGCATCGTCTGCATCCTGCTCGCCCTCGGCCTGGCCGCGATCGCGCTCCTGCCGCGCCTCGAGCTGCTGCGCTACGCGACCGCCCAGGGCTACGTCGATCCCGACGGCATCGGCTCGCTGCTGTTCGGCGATCGCCGCGGGCTCGTCGGGCGCTTCGGCGTCTCGCACTCGGAGATCGCGACGCTCTATCTCGGCGCCGCCACTCCCGCACTGGCGCTGATCGCGCTGCGGCGGGGATCGCGCGACGGTCGCCCGGTGCGCCTGCTCGGCTGGCTGATCGTGCTCTCGCTCGCCTGGGCCTCCGGGCTGATCGGCCGGCTGATGGATCCGCTGCCGCTCGTGCGCACGGTCACCGGGCACGAGCCGGTGCGCGGCATCGTGCTCGCGCTGCTCTGCATGTGCGTGCTCGCGGCATTCGCGCTGCCGGAGCTCGAGCGCTGGCCGGGGGCGCTCGGCGTGGCTGCGCTCGGTCTCGCGATCGGAGTCCTCGCCGGCGGCAGCGACGGCGTCGCGCTGAGCTACCTGGTTCCGCTCGCAGCGGTCTGCGCCGTGCTGGCGCTGCGGCGCTTCCCGCTCGCGCCCGTCGCGCTGCTGGCCGTGCTCGCCTGCGACCTCGCCTGGCAGGCCGCCCATCAGGATCAGCGCCTGCACTGGCTGACCGCCGCGCAGGTCGCGCCCAGGCCCTCGGGCAGTGCTGCCTTCCTGCTCGCCCGGCAACGCAGCGAGGGGCCGTTCCGCTTTGCCACTGCGGCCCCGGAGCCGGTGCTCGTCCATCAGCTCGGTGCCCACCGCTCGGCCTCGGCACGCGCCATCCTGCTGGACCAGGAAGGGCTGCGCCTCGGACTCGAGGATGTCGCCGGCTACAACCCCGTGCACCTCAAGAGCTACGACAAGCTCATGCTCGCCTCGAACGGCGGGCGGGCCGTGGATCGCCACTTCGAGCTCGCCCTTCGCTCCGCGACGCCGCAGCTGCGCTCGCTCGCGGTTCGCTACTACGTCTCTCCCCCGGGGGAGCAGCCGCCGGGCCTGCCGGTCGTCTACCGCGACCGGCTCAGCGTGGTCACGCGGGACGACTCCGCGCTGCCCTTTGCGCGCATCGTGCGGCCGGGCGCGGCCCCGCAGCCCGCGCGCGTGATCTCGCGCGATCCCGATCGCATCGTCATCGCGCCTCCGGGGCC
>DASWSH010000177.1:0-3627 GCA_036402735.1 Solirubrobacteraceae bacterium
CACCCAGTAGCAGTAGATGTCCTCGCCCGGCACGGTGTCGGTGAAGGACGTCCCGGTCAGACCGGTGCTGCCGGTGAGCTCGGTGCCTGAGTGAGCTGCGGCGCAGTTCACTGCAGACGTCGTCGTGTCGCGGAAGACTCGGTACACGACCAACGGGCCTCCCGCGTCGGTCCACGTGAGCGGTACCGACGTGGACGAATTCGATCCGGAGATCGGTATGGGCGTGAGGATCTGCGGCGCCGTTGTCGCGGACGCAGCCGAGGGCGCGAGCAGCGCGGCGGCGAGCACTGCGACGGAAGAAAGCATTCGTCGCATACCGGGGATGCTACGCGCTTGGCTCCGGCCGAACCAGCCTCGGAGCTAGAACGCGCGTTCGGCGAACACGAGCAGCGCTCCGTTCGCGACCAGGGCGACGCCGATGTCGCCCGGGCTCGAGCGCGCGGCGCCGAAGGCGGCGTTGAACGGGCTGCTGGCGCTGTAGCGAGCCGCGCGCGCGATCAGGGAGCTGTGATACCTGCGGATGCCCGGCACGGCGACGAAGGCTCCGCGGCGATCGCGGAACGCCACGATCGGGGCGCCGTTGGCGAAGCCCGCGATCACGGCGGAGCTGACCGACTGCCCGATCGCGGGGAAGGTCTTGGTCAGCCCGCCGAGGCGGCCGGTCGCGACCCACAGCCTCGCCTCCTCGCCGGCCAGGCCGGAGCAGACGATGCCGACCTCGCCGTTGGCGCCGAAGGCGAGCGCAGCGCGCGATGCCGTGGCCGGGACGGTGCCGAAACGCTGCGGCCGGGCGTCCTCGCCGACCAGCCGCACCGAGTGGCTGCCCGGATCGACGTAGGCGACCTTGAGCGCGAGGTAGCGGTCGAGCGCCAGGCCGACGCTCGAGGCGTTGGCCTCGCTGGGCGCCTGCCGGTAGGTCGTCTTGGCGAGCACCTCGATGTGCCAACCGCCGTCGTACAGGCGGGCGAGCCGTACCTCGGCGGCATCCGTCGTGTCGACGCGCGCCAGGTAGGCGATCGCCGGCCGGCCCTGCGCGTCGAACCCGGGCGTGGCGCCGAAGCCGTTCGTGTCGACCTTGTCCACGTACCAGTGCTCGCCGTCGGGCGAGCGCGCGGCGTACAGCGTCGAGTCGCCGGAGCGGTCGAGGTCGAGGTCGATGTCGGTGCGGAAGACCGCGAGCCGCAGGCCGTGCCGGGAGATCGCGAGCGTGGGCTCACGGCCGACGGGGCGCCCGTCGATCTGGGTCGCGATCACGCGGGTGACCCAGCGGCCGTTGTGGCGCTCGGCATAGCGGAGGGCACTCGTGCTGAGCCGGTCGTCGTAAACGGCCGCGAACGAATCGCCCTTGCCGGGCACGCGCGCGAGGTCGGCGCCCGAGGGGCGCACGGTGAGGTCGACGATCTGCGGCGCGGCGGCTCCTCCGGCCGCGAGGGCGGCCGTCGAAGCGCACAGGAGCACGCAGACGGAGAGGGCGGCGAGAGAGCGCATCAAGCTAATGCTGACGTCGGCAGAAAAAGGGTGAGTCAGTAACTCAACTGGGGGGTGCCGCCGGCGGGAATGCGCAGCCCGAGCGGGCGCCGCCGACGACGTTGAGCATGGTGCGTGCGCTGACGTCGATGCGCAGGCGCAGCGGGCCGGGATCGACCACGCGGAGCTGCGTCATGCCGTGCGGTCCGGGCTCGACGCAGGCGGCCGCGGGATCGTCGACGCGCCAGTACGGCGAGTAGTGCACGCGCAGCAGATACGTCCCGGCCTGCGGCAGCGAGAGCCAGAACTGCTCGCGCGTCTCGCGCAGGACGTTGGGCTCTCCGGCCAGCGCGGGCGCCTCCGGCCGCGCGGCTCCGAGCGTCAGCATGGGCGTGGCGTCCGGCAGCTCGAAGGCCCGGAAGTTCTTCGAGATCGTGATCTCGCGCAGCCCGCTGCGACCGCTGCGCAGCAGGGCGGCCTCGGCCTTGGCGGAGGGGTCGAGCTGGGCGTGAATGGGCAGGAAGACGTAGCGCACGCCCATCAGGCGGAGCCAGCGCTGATAGGCGGCGGCGCTCAGCGTGCGGTCATAGAGCACGCCGTTGGTTGGGAAGTCGTTCTGCCGGTACCAGCCGCGCGGGATCGCCTCGCCCTCGCCGCGGGTCAGGTAGTAGGACTCGTAGTGGCGCGCCGTGGAGACGACCTCCACGCGGAAGTTGGCGGGATCGTGCCGGCCCGGCTGGTGCAGGAAGGAGATCACCGGCTGCCAGTAGGAGGCTGACTGCGCCTGCTCGCCGAACGAGGCCGCGACGTTCTGGACGAACGGCGCCGCCTGCCAGGCGATCGCAACCGTGAGCGCGAGCACGCCGAGCGCGCGCGCCTGGGATCCGCGCACCGCGATCACGAGCGCCAGCAGCGGCGCTGCCAGGTAGTCGAGCACACGCGTCGCGTTGCCGCCGAGCGGCGACGGGAACAGCTTGGCCCACCAGGCGATCGCGAGGTAGGCGAGGAAGAGGCCGCCGAGCGGGCGCGTCAGCTGCGACCCGCGCGCGAGCAGCAGCCCGCAGAGCGCGAAGGCCGTGATCCCGATCAGGTCGGCGGCCGGGTACGGGAACGGCCCGCCGCCGGGGAAGGCCTGGTAGATCGCGACCTCGGCCGCGAGCATCAGCAGGATCGCGCAGAGTGGGATCGCGACGGTCGCGCTGCGCAGCGCGCTGCGGCTGCCGCCGCCCAGCAGGAGGCCGCCCAGCGTGACGACGAGGAAGGCGAACGCGAGCGGGCTCGAGAGCGCCGTCAGCAGGGCCGCCGCGACGAGCAGCCAGGGCCGGCCGCGCTGTGCGGCGAGCAGTGCCAGCAGGCTGAACGCGGTGCCGAGCGCGAACGGATACTGGCCGGCGGCCAGGAGCGCGGGCGCCGAGACGGAGAAGAGCAGTGCCGACCAGCGAGCCGGGCGGCCCCACTGGTGCATCACGATCAGCGCGAAGAGCCCGGAGGAGGCGGTCGTGGCGGCCACGGCGACCGTGACCACGCCGAAGACCGCAGCCAGCGGATAGAACAGCAGCGAGTAGTTGACGACGCCGTAGCGGCCCGCGTACCAGTAGTTGTCCCAGGCGGTCCAGCCGTCGACGCTGAAGACGCTCGCCTGGTAGCGATGGGCCGCGTCGTCGACGCCGCCCAGCCCAGCCAGGCCGAGCGCCAGACCGAGCGCGCCGGCCAGGCCGAGCGCCAGCAACACCGTGCGGTTGACACGCGGCAGCCTCGCCCGGCCGAGCGCAACGGGAACAGAGGAAACGGGCGGAGCGGAGGTCGACATCGAGACGGGTGCCGAGGCGCAGACGGGCGCCCTCGACGAGCGGACACTACCAGGGGTGAGTGCCCCGGCGAAGCCCGCGCAAGTCGGCTCGTTCAGCGCGGCGGCAGGGGGAATGTGCGCACGTACGGAGCCTGCGGATCGAGCGCCAGCGCGACGTTGCCCTGCACGAGCTCGCGCAGCTCGTCACCCACCAGCTCCCTGCGCCAGCCCGACAGCAGCGCGTGCTCGGCGTGCCCGCTCGCCACCGCTTCGACGAAGCTCTCCAGCTCGGCGCGCGTGGCCACGAGCTCGGGGGCGATGTGCTCGCCCTCGCAGCGCCCGCGCACCAGCACCGCGCCGAGCGCCGAGGC
>DASWSH010000178.1:0-25349 GCA_036402735.1 Solirubrobacteraceae bacterium
CGTCGCAAACCTCGAGGAGATCGCCAGCGCCTCGCCGCGCATACAGGGCATGAGCTTCGGCCCGGCCGACCTCGCCGCGTCGCGCCGCATGAAGACCACTCGCGTCGGCGGTGGCCATCCCGGTTACCGCACGATCGCCGATCCCGACCCGGATGACCCCGACGCCCCGCGCCCCAGCTACCAGCAGGACCCCTGGCACTACTCGATCGCACGCATGGTCGACGCCTGCACCTCTGTCGGCGCGCTGCCCTTCTACGGGCCCTACGGCGACATCCGCGACGAGCAGGGCTGTGAAACGCAGTTCCGTGCGGCTTTCCTGCTCGGCTGCGTCGGCGCGTGGTCGCTGCATCCGGCCCAGATCGTGATCGCCAAGCGGGTGTTCTCGCCCGAACCGGACGAGGTCGCCTTCGCGAAGAAGGTGATCGAGGCGATCCCGGACGGGCGCGGCGTGCACATGATCGACGGCAAGATGCAGGACGACGCGACCTGGAAGCAGTGCAAGGTGATGGTCAACCTCGCCGAGATGCTAGCGAGGAAGGACCCGGAGCTGGCCGAGGCCTACGGGATGGAGCCGACGGCGGCATAGGCCGCGCCGCGCCCGCCGGTGCGGTCCGCGCCGCCGGCCACCACCGTGCCGCGCACGCCGGTGCGGTCCGCGCCGCCGGCGGCCACCTCGCCACGCGCGCCGGTGCGGTCCGCGCCGCCGGCCGCCACCTCGCCGCGCCCGCCGCGGCGGTGCGTATAGGCTTCCGCGCCGCATGAGGTTCTTCGAGTTCGAGGCCCGCGAGGTGGTCAAGCGGGCAGGCATCCCCGTCACGGACTACGGCTTCACCACCGACCCCGCCGAGGCCCGCGCCATCGCCGAGCGGATCGGGGGTCCGACCGTGATCAAGTCGCAGGTGCTGACCGGCGGGCGCATGAAGGCCGGCGGCGTGAAGTTCGCCGACACGCCGCAGCAGGCCGAGCAGCATGCGCGCGAGATCCTCGCGCTGGAGATCAACGGGCACATGCCGCGCGGCGTTCTGGTGGACCCCAGGGCGGAGGTCGAGCAGGAGTACTACGCCGGCGTCGTCTGGGACGGCACGCGCAAGCAGCCGGTGATGATCTTCTCGCCGGTAGGCGGCATCGACATCGAGCAGGTCGCCGAGGAGCAGCCCGACAAGGTCGGCCGCCGACACTTCTCGAACATCCTGCCGCTCAGCGACTTCCAGGCCAAGGAGGTGATCGCCTCCACCGGCGTCACCGGCCAGGCGCTGAACAGGCTGGTCCCGATCGTCACACGCCTGGCGCGGCTGTTCGTGCAGAACGACATGGTGCTGGCCGAGATCAACCCGCTGGGACGGCTGGCGGACGGCACGTTCGTCGCGCTCGACGCGCACATGGACATCGAGAACGAGGCACGCGGCCGCCACAAGCAGCTGCTCAGCGAGCTCGGCGTCGGCGAGGAGGAGACCAGGCAGGCACGCGAGGCGACGCCGTTCGAGCTCGCCGGCGAGCAAGTCGACGCGCAGGACCACCGCGGCGTGGCGGGCAACGTGACCGAGTTCGACGGCAACCTCGGGCTCGTGATCGGGGCCGGAGGCGGCTCGCTGACGCTGTTCGACGCGGTGCGCGCGCACGGCGGCAAGCCCGCCAACTACTGCGAGATCGGCGGCAATCCGTCGGTCGCCAAGACCTGTGGGCTCGCCAAGCTGGTGCTGGGAAAGCCCGGCGTGGACAAGATCGCGGTGATGATGTCGATCGTCTCGAACACGCGTGTCGACATCGTCGCGCGCGGCGTGATCAAAGCCTGCCTGGAGCTGGGGCACGATCCGGCCGAGAAGATCGCGATCTTCCGCATCCCCGGCGCGTGGGAGGAGGAGGGCTTCAAGATCCTCGAGAAGTACGGCGTCGAGTACGCGGACCGCTCCGTGTCCCTGAACGAGGCCGCGCGCCGGGCGGTCGAGAAGATCGAAGGAGTGGCGGCATGAGCATCCTGGTCGACTCCGACACCACCTTCATCGTGCAGGGCATCACCGGCCGCGAGGCCGTCAACCTCACCCGCGAGTGCCTGGACTACGGCGCCGGCGCGAAGGTGGTCGGCGGCGTCACGCCGGGGCGGCTGGGACGCGACGTGCACGGCGTGCCCGTGTTCGACACGGTCGCGCAGGCAGTGGCGCACCACGGCGGGCCGATCGACGGCTCCGTCGTCACCGTGCCGCCCGCCTTCACGAAGGACGCGGTGTTCGAGGCGATCGAGAACGGCATCAAGCTGATCGTGATCGTCACCGAGCGCATCCCGCGCCGTGACGTAGCGGAGATGGTCGAGCTGGCGACGCTGCGCGGCGCGCGCATCATCGGCCCCAACTGCCTGGGCATCATCGTGCCCGACGTGATCAAGATGGGCGGCATCGGCGGCCCTGCGAAAAACGCCGCACAGGCCTACACGCCCGGCCCGATCGGCGTGATCTCGCGCTCCGGCGGCATGACCACCGAGATGAGCTCGACGCTCAGCGCGGCGGGCCTCGGCCAGTCGACCGCCGTGTCGATCGGCGGCGACGCGATCATCGGCTCCAGCTACGCGGAGCTGATGCCGCTGTTCGAGGCCGACGAGCAGACCGAGGGCATCGTGATCTACACGGAGCCGGGCGGGCGCATGGAGGCGGAGCTGGCGCGCTGGGTGACCGAGAACGACTCGCGCCTGCCGATCGTCGCCTTCATGGCCGGCCGCTTCATGGACGAGATGCCGGGCATGAGCTTCGGCCACGCGGGCACGATCGTGGAAGGCAAGGAGGACACCGCGAGCGAGAAGATCGCGCGGCTCGCACAGGCGGGCATCACCGTGGCAGAGCGGATCGAGGACATCCCGGAGATGATCCGCGCGAAGATCTCCGAGCGCGCGGGGACGGCCGCATGAGGAAGGACGCGACGTTCATCGCGATCGAGGTCGACGACCAGCTCGCCGGCGACCCGCAGGCGGCGGCGCGCCTCGCGGAGGCCTGCCCCGTGGACATCTACGCACAGCGCGACGGCGACGGCCTCGAGATCGTCGAGTCGAACATCGACGAGTGCGTGCTCTGCCGCCTCTGCCTGGACGCGAGCCCGCCGGGCGCCGTGAAGGTCATCAAGCTCTACGACGACGGCGCGCTGCTCTAGCGGCGCCCGCGCGAGTTATCCTTTTCACAGGGAGCCACCTCGCATGAACGAAAACTTCTCACTGATCGTTATGTGCCTGTTCCTGCTCGGGTCGCTTGCGTTCCTCGCCGAGCAGCTGACCTCCTACCACTGAGCCGCCCGGACGGCCCGGCAAAAGCCTCGGCCACGGCTGCGGCGCGGCCCGCCGGGGCAGTCGCGCATGCGGCCCTCAGGAGGCCTGGTGACGCGCCTTCGGTGTGCGGTCGCGCTCCTGCTGGCGCTCGACGACGTTGACCAGCAGCTTGACGATCTGATCGGGGCCAGAGGCCTTGGCCTGCCCGTAGCTGAAGGCCTCGACCCAGTCGGGGATCTTCCCTTCGCGCGCCATCACGTTGAAGAACTCGCGCCGCATGTCGACGCGCACGCGCGCATCGGCGGCGGGGCCGCGCGTCACCTTCACGTCGGGCATCTCCAGGCGGAACTGCTGCACGTCGCCCCTGCCCCGCAGCTCGATGCCGACGACCAGCTTGATCGGCGCCAGCGCCGGCACTTCGCCGATGAAGCGGCGGACCGCAAGCTCGATCAGGGTCTTGGCGTCATCGGCCATGCCGGCTCAGATCTTGTGCCGCTGCAGCAGCTTGCGGCCGATCACCATGCGCTGGATCTCCGATGTGCCCTCGCCGATCAGCAGCAGCGGCGCGTCGCGGTAGATGCGCTCGATCTCGTACTCCTTGGAGTAGCCGTAGCCGCCATGGATGCGCAGGCACTCCTCGGCGCAGAAGCGTCCCGCCTCCGAGGCGAACAGCTTCGCCATTCCCGCCTCGAGGTCCGAGCGCTCGCCGGCGTCCTTCATCGCGGCCGCACGACGCACCAGCAGCCGCGCGGCATCGACCTGCGTGGCCATGTCGGCGAGCTTGAACTGGATCGCCTGGTGCTCGGCGATCGGCTTGCCGAACGTTTTGCGCTCCTGCGCGTATTTCACGGCCAGCTCGAGCGCTCGCTGCGCGAGGCCGACCCCGCGCGCGGCGACGTTCACGCGGCCGAGGTCGAGCGCGTCCATCATCTGCACGAAGCCCTTGTTGAGGCCCTCCGCTTCGCCGCCGAGGATGTTCTCGGCGGGACAGCGGTAGCCGTCGAACACGAGCTCGGTGGACTCGACGCCCTTGTAGCCCATCTTCTTGATCTTCGGCGGGACGTTGAAGCCCTTCAGCGCTCCGGTGTTCGTGCCGGCGCCGGGCTCTTTCTCGCAGATGAAGCAGGTCATGCCGCGGTAGCGCGGGTCGGCCTCGGGGTCGGTCTTGACGAGCGTGAAGACGAGCGAGGAGAGCAGACCGTTGGTGACCCACATCTTCTGCCCGTTGATCTCCCAGGTTCCGTCGTCCTGCTTCTTCGCCGAGGTTTTGATCGCCTGCACGTCGGAGCCGAGCTCGGGCTCGGACAGCGAGAACGCCGCGCGCAACTCTCCCGTGGCCATCTTCGGCAGGTACTTCTGCTTCTGCTCCTCGCTGCCGAAGTTCATCAGCAGGTAGGAGCCGATGAAGTGCGTGTTGACGACGCCGGAGATCGAGATCCAGCCGCGCGAGAGCTCTTCGACGATCATCGCGTAGGTCGTCAGGTCGAGCCCCATGCCGCCGTACTCCTCGGGGATCGTCACGCCGAACAGCCCCAGCTCCTTCATCTGCTCGACGATCGGCTCCGGAAAGGAGTCCTCGTGGTCGTAGTGCTCTGCGTTGGGCAGGATCTGCTCGTCGACGAACTGGTGGACCATCTCGGTGATCGCGCGCTGCTCGTCGGTCTTCTCGGTGTACGGGGAGGCTACGGCCATGCTGTCGGCGGCTCCAGTTTCGGATTCACGTTCGGCCAGGGAGAATACCGCCATGAATTTCTCGGCCGAGGTCCTAGACGCCGCTCCCGCCGGGCGCCCCGCGCTGATCGAGCTCGCGCGCAGCGGCGAGCGCCGCGAATGGAGCTTCGGCGAGGTCGCCGAGCGCTCCGCGCGACTCGCCGGCACGCTTGCCGCGCACGGCGTGCGCCGCGGCGACGTCGTGATGACGCTGATCGGCAACCGTCCCGAGTGGGTGTTCGCGATGGTCGCGTGCTTTCGCCTCGGCGCGGTCGCGCTGCCGTGCACCGAGCAGCTGCGCGCGAAGGACCTGCGCCTGCGCCTGGACGTCGCGCGGCCGGCGCTGATCCTCGCCGACGAGCGCAATCGTGCGGAGCTCGAGGCGGCCGGTACGGGCGAGGCGCAGGTGCTGCTCGTGCCAGACGAGACGCTGTATCGCGCCGCTGCAGCGCCGGCGGCGATGCTCAGAGAGGACGAGCCGTGCCTGATCACCTTCACGAGCGGCACCTCCGGCGAGCCGAAGGCGGTGCTGCACGCGCAGCGCTATCTCGGCGGCCAGCGTTTGCAGGCCGAGCACTGGCTCGGCGCGCGCAGCGGCGAGCTGGTGTGGTGCACGGCCGCCAGCGGATGGTCGAAGTCGGCGCGCAACGTGTTCATCGCGCCGTGGCTGCGCGGCGCGTGCGCGCTGCTGCACGACGCGCGCTTCGAGCCGGCGCAGCGTCTGGAGCTGCTCGCGCGCGAGCGCGTGAACGTGCTGTGCATGGCGCCCACCGAGTACCGCGTGATCGCCAAGCGCGCGACGCTGCAGCCGCTGCCGTCGCTGCGCGCGATGGTGGCCGCCGGCGAGGCGCTGAACCCGGAGGTGCTGCGCGCCTTCCGCGATGCCACCGGCCTGGAGATCCGCGACGGCTATGGCCAGACGGAGACGGGGCAGGTCACGGGCGCTCCGCGCGGCGAGCCGGCGCGCGAGGGCTCGATGGGGCGCCCGCTGCCGGGCGTCCGCGTGCAGATCGACGACGGCGAGCTGACGGTCGCACCGGCGAGCGTGCCGACGTTCTTCCTCGGCTATCTCGGCGAGCAGGCGCGGCGCGTGCCCGGTGCCGGCTGGCAGGTCGAGGACCGGCGCGACGGGGCCGCGTGGCGCACGGGCGACCGTGTGCACGAAGACGCGGACGGCTGGCTGTACTTCGAGGGCCGCGACGACGACGTGATCGTCTCCGCCGGCTATCGCATCGGGCCGTTCGAGGTCGAGTCCGCGCTGGTCGCACATCCCGCTGTCGCCGAGGCCGCCGCGGTCGCCGCGCCCGACGAGGAGCGCGGCGCCGTCGTGCGCGCTGTGGTGGTGCTGCGCGATGGCGCGGCACGACCTTCGCCTGCGCTCGTGCGCGAGCTGCAGGAGCACGTCAAGCGCGAGACCGCGCCCTACAAGTACCCGCGCATCGTCGACTTCGCCGCCGAGCTCCCGAAGACGGCCAGCGGCAAGGTCAGGCGTGCCGCGCTGCGAGCGGCGAGGGGCTGAGCCGCGGAGAGCCGCCTCCGGCGCGCCTGCGGCGCGCGAGGCGAGACGCTGCTGCGCTGCGCTCCGGCGCCCCCACGGCGCCGGAGTCGCAGCTTGCCTGATCGCGACGCGCCTCACGCGCGTCGCGCAGGATCGAGCGGGCCATCGCGGTGATCCCGGCGGCTTCCGCGCGCCGCGCGCGGCCGGCGGCTCGCCGGCGCTCGGCCGCGATCGCGCGGACTGCCTGGTCTGTCTGTCCCGTGAGCGGGCTCATGCTGCCTGCGCCCACTCCGTGGCGCCGTTGGCGGGGAGCGTCTCCACGGCCTCGTCGACCTGCTGGGTGACCGTGCCGGACGGGCCTTTCAGGAAGCGCATCGCCGCGAGGATGCCCGATGCGACGGCAGCCGCACCGACGATGTACGCCAGGTGGTAGCCACCCGTGAGCGCCGCCAGCGGACCCGTGCCGCCGTGCGTGAGCGACTTGGTGTGGTCGGTCGCGATCGTGCCGAGCGTGGCGAGGCCGATCGCGCCGAACAGCTGCACCGACACGTTGACGATGCCGGAGGCCAGTCCCGCGTCCCGAGGCGGCGCGTCGGCCATGCCGATCGTCAGCAGCGGCAGGAACGAGGCGCCCGCGCCGAGGCCGAGCAGCAGGAACGCCACGAACAGGCCCGGGAAGTAGGCCGCGTGGACACCGTCGCTCGCCAGCAGCAGCAGGCCCGCGATGATCGAGCCGAGTCCCGCCGTCAGCACCTGCAGCGAGCCGAAGCGGTCGATCAGCCTGGCCGAGATGCCCATCGACATCGCGGCGATCGCGAGTGTCAGCGGCATGAACGCCAGGCCGGTTTCGATCGCGTTGTAGCCGAGCACGCGCTCCAGGTAGAGAGAGCCGAGGAAGAAGGCCGAGAACATCCCCGTGATCAGCATGCCGCGCACGAGGCTCGACCCCATCAGCGTTCGCAGCCGCAGGATGCGCAGCGGCATGATCGGGTTGGATAGCCGGTGCTCGAGCGCCAGGAACGCGCCCAGCAGCGCCAGCGAGGCGCCGCCCACGCCGAGCGTGCGCGCGGAGAGCAGCCCGTAGTCGCTCGACTTCACGATCGCGAACGCTCCCGCCATCGTCGCGAGCGTGATCAGGATCGAGCCGAGCACGTCGACGCCGCCTGCCAGGCCGATGCCCTCGTTCTCCTCGATCAGCGCCGAGCCGAGCACGAACGCGATCACGCCGATCGGCACGTTCACGAAGAAGATCCAATGCCAGTCCAGGGACTGCGTCAGCGCGCCGCCCGCGAGCAGCCCGATCGAGCCGCCTCCCGCCGAGACGAACGCGTACAGCCCCATCGCCTTGGCCTGCTCGGCTTTCTGCGGGAACTCGGTCACGATGATCGCGAGGATCACGCTCGAGGCGACCGCGCCGCCCGCGCCCTGCAGCAGCCTGAAGGCGATCAGCATCCCCTGGCTGGTGGCCAGGCCGCACAGCACCGAAGCGACCGTGAACAGCACGAGCCCGCTGAGGAACACGCGCTTGCGCCCGACCAGGTCGCCGATCCTGCCCGCGAGCAGCAGCAGGCCGCCGAACGTGATCAGGTAGCCGTCTATCACCCAGGTCAGGTTGCCCTGGGTGAAGCTCAGGTCCTTCTGGATCGAGGGCAGCGCGACGTTCACGATCGTCGAGTCGAGAACCATCATGAGCTGGCCGAGGCACAGCACCGCCAGCGCTATCCAGCGTCTGCGCTCGCTACGTGCGTTCTGCTCTGCCTGCGAGGCTCCCAGCCGCGCTGTGTCGATCGTCGTACTCATCGGACTCCCTTCGGTTGCGATGGGAGCACCATATCATGGATAATCCCTGTCTCAAGGATTATCGATCTTAAATTTATTATGGGTGTTCACACGATGATCTCTGGTAGCATGAGCGCAGAGACAATGATGAGGAGTAGACTCGATTGCATGGGTGAGGAGAGAGGCTGCAGGCCAGGCTCGATGGTGTTGATGTCGCGCCTCGCGAAGCAGTTCTACCGGCGCAGCGACGAGCAACGGCTCGGCATGCAGATGCGCCACCTGGTGGCTCTGTCCTACGTCTCCGACCACGACTGCTGCCCGCAGCAGGAGCTGGCAGACGCCTTCTGCATGGACGCAAACAACGTCGTGCTGCTGCTCAACGAGCTCGAGCAGCTCGGCTACGTCACGCGACTGCGCGATCCGCACGACCGGCGCCGCCACCTCGTGCAGATCACGAAGGCCGGGGGGCGGGCGGTCGAGCGCTCCGAGCGCGCGGTCGAGGCGATCGAGGGCGAGGTGCTGCAGGCACTCGAGCCCGACGAGCGTGAGACGCTGCTGCGCCTGCTCAGCCGCGCACTGCGTGCGGCCGAGCCGCTGCAGCCCGAAGACGACGCGGCCCGCCGGCCCGTCGCGGCCGCCTAGTCGCCCACACGCCGCCCGCGCCGCTCCGGCGGCCGCTCAGAGCGCCACCATCGCGTCGCTCAGAGCGCGACGATCGCGTCGATCTCGACCTGCGCCCCTTTCGGCAGGGCGTCCACGCCGACGGTTACGCGCGCCGGCGGCACGTCCACCTCGAAGAACGTGGCATAGACCTCGTTGACGGTCGCGAACGCCTCGAGGTCGGTCATGTAGATCGTCAGCCGCAGTGCACGCGCCAGCGACGTGCCGGCGGCGGCGCACACCGCTTCCAGGTTCTGCAGGCAACGGCGCGCCTGTTCGGGCGGCGTGTGCCCGGTGAGCTCGCCGCTGTCCGGGTCGAGCGGTATCTGCCCGGAGCAGAACAGCAGCCCGCCGCTGCGTACCGCGTGGCTGTACGGCCCGATCGCGGCAGGCGCCTCGGATGCGTTCACCACATCGCGGTCGGCTTGCATCGGGCGACAGTAGCGCGCGGGCGAGCCGGGGCGCAGCGCGGTTCGGCGGCCGACCGGTAGATTCCAGAGAATGGGACGGCGGTGGAGCCTGGGCGTGGTTGTCGGCCTGCTGCTGGGCGCCGCGCTCGCGACGCCGGGCACGGCCGCAGCGCAGATCGCGTTTCAGCCGTGCGGGCACGGCAACGAATTCGCATGCGCGCATCTGAGCGTGCCGCTCGATCCCTCCGGCGCGACGCCCGGCGCGATCTCGCTGACGCTGCGCCGCCACCGCGCGACGGTCGGCGAAGCGCGCAGCGCGATCATCGCGCTCGCGGGCGGCCCGGGCCAGGCGGCGGTCCCGTTCGCCGAACAGTTCGGCGAACTGCTCGGGCGCGTCGCCGCCACGCGCGATCTGATCGTGTTCGACCAGCGCGGCACCGGACTCTCCCAGCCGCTGTCCTGCCGCGCCTTCGACGGACACCTCTCGCCGGTCCAGGTGAGCAGCGCGGTCGGCAGCTGCGCCGCACAGCTCGGACCGCCCCGCGCGTTCTACACGAGCGCCGACACCGTCGCCGACATCGAGGCGATACGGCAGGCGGGCGGCTACGAAAAGCTCGTGCTGTACGGCACCAGCTACGGCACGAAGGTCGCCGAGCTCTATGCGCAAGCGCATCCGAACCGGGTCGAAGGGCTGGTGCTCGACTCGGTGGTGACGCCGGGCGGGCCGGACACGCTGGAGCGCCCGACGTTCGCCGCGCTGCCGAGCGTGCTGCGTTCGATCTGCCGCCGCCGCGCCTGCCGGGGCGTGACGCGCGACCCCTTCGGCGACCTCGGACGGCTCGTCGCGCGTATGCGCCGCGCGCCCCTGCGCGTGCGCGTTCCGGGCATCCACGGGCACCGCCGTGAGCTGCGTCTGAGGCCCGCGCCGCTGCTCGAAATGCTGCTGGCGGGCGATTTCTCCGGCGCGCTGCGCGCCGCTTTCGTCACCGACGTACGCGCGGCGGTGCAGGGCGATACGGCGCCGATCGGGCGCCTCTTCGCGACCGCGGCATCGGCCGAATCCGAAGGCGAAGAATTCGACGGGCCGCTGTACTTCGCGACAACCTGCGAAGAGCAGAGCTTTCCGTTCGACCGTGCGGCAAGTCCGGCGGCGCGGCTCGCCGCAGCGCGCGCCGCGGCAGGCGCCCTGCCGGCCTCGACGTTCGCTCCGTTCAGCGCCTCCGATGCGATCGGCCTGAGCGACATCCCCGCCTGTGCGCGCTGGCCCTATCCGAAGACGCTCGCGCCGGCGCCTTCTTCAGCTCCGCTGCCGGCGGTGCCGACGCTGATCCTGAGCGGCAGCGAGGACCTGCGCACGCCGACGGCGAACGCCCGCGAACTCGCGCGCGAGATCCCGGGGTCGCATCTGCTGGTCGTTCCCTACACCGGCCACTCGGTGCTCGGCGAGGACCGCAGCTCCTGTTCCTCGAGTGCGCTGCAGGCGCTGTTCGCCAACCGGCCCATCCATCAGTGCCGCGCCGGCGCCGAGCCGGCGCGCCTGCGTCCGCCGCCGCTGCCGCCGCGGTCGCTCTCGCCGTTGCGGCCGTTGCGCGGCACGCACGGCGTTCCCGGGCGCACCGCACGCGCCGTCGAGCTCACGATCGCGGACCTCGCGCAGCAGCTGCTGCTGCGAATCGAAGCCGGCGGCCTGGAAGCGCTGCTGTTCTCAGGCGGCGTGCAGACCGGCGGACTGCGCTCCGGCTGGGCGCGGCTGCACGGCAGCACGGTCTCCTTCCACGACTACTCCTTCATCCCGGGCGTCCGGCTCGATGGTGCGATCAAACCGGAAATCGTGGACCTGCACGTGGTGGGACCGGATGCGGTGCAGGGGACGCTGCGGCTCGGGCCGCGCCACGCACTGGTCGGGCGTCTCGGCGGCCAAGCCGTCCGCTTGCCGGCGTCCTCGGGTGCCACGGCGGCTATTGTCGCCTCCGATGCCGGCGCGGGCAGCGATCTCGATCATCTCGTGCACCCTGGCGACGCTGGCCCTCAGCGGCCTCTCCCCGGTGTCGGCCTCCGCGGCGGTGCAGTTCCTGCCATGCGCCGCTGAGCCGGGCTTCCAGTGCGGCAGCCTCGGCGTGCCGCTCGATCGCGCCGGCGGCGCCGCCGGCGCGATCTCCTTGAGCGTCGAGCGCAAGCTCGCCGGTGCGACGCCGAGCGCGAGTGCCCTGGTGCCCCTGGCGGGCGGTCCCGGACAGCCGGCGCTGCCCTTCGCCGCGTTCGCCGAGAAGGCGATGGCGTCCGCGCTGCGATCGCGCGACCTGCTTGCGTTCGACCAGCGCGGCACGGGCTCCTCGGATGCGCTCAGCTGCCCCGCGCTCGAAAGCGCCAGCACGGCCTCGCCCGACAGCGTGATCGCACGCTGCGCCGAACAGCTCGGCCCGGCGCGCGGCGGCTTCACGACACAGGAATCGGTGCAGGACCTCGAGGCGCTCAGGCAGGCGAGCGGCTATCAGAAGCTGGTCCTGTACGGCACCTCCTACGGCACGAAGCTGGCGCTGGAGTACGCCGAACGCTACCCGCAGAACGTGGAAGCGCTGGTGCTCGACTCCGTAGTCCCGACGGACGGGCCCGAACCATTCGAGATCCCCACGCTTCAGGCGGTCGGGCCGGTCGTGCGGGAGCTGTGCACCGCAGGCGCGTGCGCAGGCATCACGAGCGACCCGCTCGGCGACCTGGTCGGCCTGATCGCGCGGCTGCGCCAGCACCCGCTGGCCGGCGCCGTGTTCGACGGGCGGGGTGGCCGCCACCGCCTCACGCTCGACGAGTCGCAGCTGCTCGCGATCCTGCAGGCCGGCGATCTGAACCCGGCGCTGCGCGCGCTGCAGCCCGCTGCGATCCGCTCGGCGCTTCGCGGCGATGCCGCGCCGCTGCTGCGGCTGCAGGCGCTGGCGCAGGGGCTGGTGCCGAACGTGCCCCGCTCCCATGCCGGCGGGCACGAGAGCGGCGAACCGGACGAAGCGCTGTTCTTCGCGACCACCTGCGAGGAGACGCTGTTTCCGTGGCAGCGCAGCGCCCCCGCCTCGACGCGCCTGCGCGAAGCGCTCGCGTTCCTGCACGCCGAGCCGGCGAGCGCGTTCGCGCCCTTCGACGCTGCGACGGCGCTGGAAACGAGCATCGTCGGCGCGTGCGACCGCTGGCCGGTCGCGTCGCCTGCGCCGCCGCAGCCGGCGCCGCTGCCGGCTGTGCCGACGCTCGTCCTCTCCGGCGCGCAGGACCTGCGCACTCCGACGAGCAACGCCACACGCATCGCCGCGGCGATCCCCGGCGCGCAGCTGGAGGTGGTGCCCTTCACCGGCCACTCCGTCGTCGCGAGCGACCTGACGGGCTGCGTAGCGAAGGCGCTCAGCGCGTTCTTCGCCGGCGAGGCGGTGACGCCATGCGGCACGACCGTCCACGTGCTCGCGCCGACGCCTGTGACGCCCACCGCGGTCGCCGCTCTGCACGCTCCGGCGCGACTGCGCGGGCGCGCGGGCCGCACGCTGGTGGCGGTGCTCGACACGCTTCGCGACCTCAACCGCCAGGTGATAGCCGCGACGTTGCAGGCCGAGGCGAACCTGCCCAGCGGCGCCAGCTTCGGCGGGTTGCGCGGCGGCTACGCGCGGCTGGGCTCGAGGTCCGTGGTGCTGCACCGGCTGGCGTTCCTGCCCGGAGTGCAGCTGAGCGGGACCTTCACGGTGCGCAACGGACGGCTGGAGCCGGCGTCGATCCGTGTCGGCGGCGCGAACGCGGCAGCGGGCACCGTGCGCGTCGGCAGCGCGTCCAAGCACGTCACCGGCACGCTCGGCGGCAGGCGCTTCGACCTCGCGGTCGCGCAGGTCCACTCCGCGCGAGCCGGCGCGGAGGGCATCTGGCCTTCGCTGCAGTCGCTGCGCGCGCGCATCACTGAGCTGCGCCTGCCCGCGCAGCTACCCTGAGTCGCGTGGCGAACGCGCTCGCGCAGGAGACATCTCCGTACCTGCGCCAGCACGCCGGCAACCCGGTGGACTGGCTGCCCTGGAGTCCTGCGGCGTTCGAGCTCGCGCTTGCGCGCGAAGTGCCCGTGCTGGTCTCGATCGGCTACTCCTCCTGCCACTGGTGCCACGTGATGGAGCGCGAGTGCTTCGAGGATCCGGCGACCGCCGCGATCATGAACGAGGGATTCGTGTGCGTGAAGGTCGACCGCGAGGAGCGCCCCGACGTCGACGCTCTGTACATGGAGGCGGTGCAGGGCATGACCGGCCGCGGCGGCTGGCCGCTGAACGTGTTCCTCACGCCCGAGCAGGCGCCGTTCTACGGCGGCACCTACTTCCCGCCGGAGGCGCGGCACGGCATGCCGTCGTGGACGCAGGTGCTGAACGCGATCTCGGAGTCGTGGTCGCAGAACGCCGAGGAGATCCGCGCGGGTGGCATCAGGATCGCGGAGCGGCTCGTCGGCGGCGCCGCGCTGGAGCCCTCGGAGGTGCCGGTCGACGAGGCCTCGCTCGGCCGCGCCGTCGAGAACCTGCGGGCGCTGTACGACCCGCGGGAGGGCGGCTTCGGCCCGGCGCCGAAGTTCCCGCAGGCGTCCGTGATCGAGTTCCTGCTCGCGCGCGGCGAGCACGAGATGGCGCTGCACACGCTGCGCGAGATGGCGGCGGGCGGGATTCACGACCAGCTCGGCGGCGGCTTCGCGCGCTACAGCGTCGATGCCTCCTGGACCGTGCCCCATTTCGAGAAGATGCTCTATGACAACGCGCTGCTGGCGCGCGCGTACCTGCACGGTTGGCAGGCGTCGGGCGATCAGCGCCTGCTCGAGGTGTCGCTGTCGACGCTCGACTGGGCGCTGCGCGAGATGCGCGGCCCCGAGGGCGGGTTCTACTCCGCGCTCGACGCGGACTCCGAGGGAGTAGAGGGACGCTTCTATGTGTGGCGTGCCGAGGAGCTGCGCGGGCTGCTCGGCGAGGACGCGCAGGCCGCGATCGCGTGGCTCGGCGTCAGCGAGCAGGGCAACTTCTCCGATCCGCATCACCCCGAGCCTGGTCTGAACGTGCTGACCGCGCGCGGTCCCGACCCGGGCCGCGAGGCGCGGCGGCGGATCCGCGAGCGCCTGCTGGCAGCCCGCGTGCAGCGCGTCGCGCCGGGGCTGGACGACAAGCGGCTGACCTCATGGAACGCGCTGATGATCGCCGCGCTGGCCGACGCCGGGGCAGCGCTCTCAGACGGCGCGGCCGCCGCGCAGGGCAGACCCGCCGGCCACGGCGCCGAGCTGATCGCGGCGGCGGTGGGGACCGCGGAGTTCCTGCTCTCGACGCTGACGGACGAGCAGGGGCGCCTGTTGCGCACCTACAACGACGGTCGCGCCTCGATCCCCGGATACCTGGAGGACCACGCGTTCATGCTCGAGGCGATGATCGCGCTGTTCGAAGCCTCCTGCGAGGAGCGCTGGCTGCGGGAGGCCGTACGGCTCGCAGACACGCTGATCGCGCGCTTCGGGGACCCGGTGAACGGCGGCTTCTTCTCGACCGCCGACGACCACGAGCAGCTGATAGCGCGGCGCAAGGACCTCGAGGACAGTCCGATCCCGTCCGGTGGCTCGAGCGCCGCGGCCGGCTTGCTGCGCCTGGCCGAGCTGACCGGCGAGCAGCGCTACGAAGAGCAGGGCCTGTCGGTCCTGCGACTGCTCAGCGAGATCGCGCCACGCCATGCCGGCGCCTTCGGCCATCTGCTCACAGCGATGCACTGGCATCTGCAGCCGGCGCGACCGATCGCGTGCGCGCTGCCGCCGCGCTGAGCGGCGGAACTCCCAGCGCCTACAGGATCGCCAGGTAGCGGTCCAGCTCCCAGCTGGACACCTGCACCCGGTAGTCGTCCCACTCCTGGCGCTTGATCTCGACGTAGCGGTTGAACATGTGCTCGCCGAGCGTGCGCAGCGCCAGCTCTGACTCCGCGGTGATCTCGATCGCCTCGCCGAGGCTCTCGGGGAGCTGCTCGACGCCGAGCCGGCGGCGCTCCTCGGAGGACAGGTGGTACAGGTTCTTCTCCATCGGCTCCGGCAGCTCGTATCCCTTCTCGATTCCCTCCAGGCCCGCCTGCAGCAGCACTGCGAAGGTCAGGTAGGGGTTGCACGCCGGGTCGGGGCAGCGCAGCTCCATGCGCGTGGCCTGCTCGCGCCCGGGGTGGTACAGCGGCACGCGCACCAGCGCGGAGCGGTTGCGCCGCGACCACGCGACGTAGACAGGCGCCTCGAAGCCCGGCACGAGGCGCTTGTAGGAGTTGACCCACTGGGCGAAGATCGAGCAGATCTCGCGCGCGTGCTTGAGCTGGCCGGCGATGAACGCCTTGCCGACATCGGACAGGAAATACTGATCGTCGGCGTCGTAGAACGCGTTCTTGCCCTCCGTGAACAGCGACTGGTGCGTGTGCATGCCCGAGCCGTTCTCACCGAACAGCGGCTTTGGCATGAAGGTCGCGTGCCAGCCGTACTTCATCGCGATCTCCTTGACGGTGATGCGGTAGGTCATGCAGTCGTCAGCCATCTTCAGCGCGTCGGCGTAGCGCATGTCGATCTCGTGCTGGGAGGGGCCGACCTCGTGGTGGGTGTACTCGACGTGGATGCCGAGCTGCTCCAGCGCCAGCACCGTCTCGCGGCGGACGTCTGAGCCCGCATCGAGCGTGGTCAGGTCGAAATAGCCGCCTTCGTCGAGCACCTCGGTGGACTTCGAGTCCTTGAACAGGAAGTACTCGAGCTCGGGTCCCACGTTGAACGTGTCGAAGCCCATCGTGCGCGCGCGCTCCAGCGCGCGGCGCAGGACATGGCGCGGATCGCCCTCGTACGGCGTCTGCTCAGGCGTGATCACGTCGCAGAACATGCGCCCCACGCCCTGCTCGCCCGGCCGCCACGGCAGCACCGCGAACGTGCTCGGGTCGGGCATCGCGATCATGTCCGACTCCTCGATCGCGTTGAACCCCGTGATCGACGAGCCGTCGAAGCCCATCCCCGCCTCGAACGCGTCGTCGAGCTCCGCCGCGTTGATCGAGAACGACTTCAGCTGTCCGAGGATGTCGGTGAACCAGAAGCGGATGAAGCGGATGTTCCGCTCCTCCACGAGCGCCCTGACGTCCTCAGCGGTCTGCGGCTGATCGCTCATGCCCGCGGACCCTAGCCGATGCCACGCGCCACCCGCTATCGACCTGTGGCCAAACCGGTCCGCCGGCCCTGAGCTCTTCTTCCGGGCGCCGGTTGGCTCCTCCTAGGCAACCTGGGCGACGTCCAGGCGTACGCCCAGCTCACTCTGAATCGCCTCGAAGATCACGGAGCGGTGGCAGACGTCGTGGTCGTGCTCCACGCACATCAAGGCGCTCCGCTTCTCCATCAGCATCGGGATCAGGGCCGCCACGGCCTCAATACGCTCGCTCAGCAGGAATCGCCGATAGGCGGCACTGCCCTCAGCCACGCGGCCGGACTTGTACAGGTCGCGGAAGGCCTTCGGGTTCCCGAGCGCCTTGATGTGCAGATACTCGATGCCCTCGCGAGCCAGAGCCTCGGCCAGTGCTTTCTTCGCGTATCCACGACGTCGCGAGATTGGGAGCTCCCGCACGTCGATCAGCCGTTCCACACTTTCGTGGCGAAGTCGGGCGGCGAAGTCCGCGCTGTCACGATGACGTTCGTAGCCGGCGGAGCCGACCCAAAGCATCGTCGCGGTCTCTAGCCCGATGACCTCGGCCGGCCCTGCGTCGCCCGCTCGAGCGCGGCCGCTAGTGGCCGGCGACTGCTGCGACGAAGTCCGCGACGTCTTCGGCTTCCCGGCCCTGGTAGAGCAGCGCGGGCATCTGGCCCAGGCCGCGGGCGCGGCCTTCCTTGATCGCGCTCAGCACGAGCGCCTTGCGACCGGCGGCGGTGGAGATGTCCTGGCCGACGCGCACGTCGAGGTTGGGGCCGATACGTGCCACCGATTTGACCGCCGCCAGCGTGTGGCAGACGGCGCAGGAGCGCGCAAAGAGCACGCGGCCTTCTTCCTGCTGCTTGTTCAGGTGCAGGCCGCCGACCGCGACCGCGCCCTTGTGATCGCCGTTGAACGCAAGCACGAGAGCGGGAACCGCGAGGCCGAACGCGACCAGCACGAGCACGCCCAGCGTGATGAGGCGCTGCCCGCCTCGTGATTCGGTGTGAAGCGCCGCGCGGGCACCGCGCGGGCCGCCCCGCATCGCGAGGAAGAACACCACGAGGCCGGCGAGCGCCCAGAAGACGATGAAGGCGATGACCATGCGCGCGGGACCATACCGGGACTGTCCGCGGCAGGGTCTTTAGCGACGGCAAAACTTCGCCGCTACGCTGGATACAGGTGATCGGCTCGTGAACATCCTCCGCCGCCTCCCCGTCTCCCGGCTGCTGCTGGTGTGCGCAGCCGTGGTCGCGATCGGCGCCTCCGCCACCGCGATCGCGCTGGCGGTCGGCTCGGGCGCGAAGCCGCCTGAGGAGACGCTGCCCCAGGCGCTGCACAAAGCGCTCACCGCGGCTCCCGTCGAAGGCTTCTCGGCCAACGTGAAGCTCACCAACCACCTGCTCGAAGGCGCCAGCCTCGCCAGCGGTGACAACTCGCAGGGCGCAGGCGGCTCGCTGATGTCCAGCCCGCTCGTCAACGGCGCCACCGGCCGCCTCTGGGTCGCCGCCGATGGCCGCGCGCGTCTCGAGCTGCAGACCGAAAAAGGCGACACGCAGATCGTCTACGACGGCAGCAAGGCGTTCATGTACGACGCGTCGAGCAACACGGTCTACCGCCTCGAACAAAATCAAGGCTCCGCGGGTTCCGATGCCCCTGCCAAGCACGCGAGCAGCGACGGCAGCAGCGGCGCCCCCTCAGTGGCCAAGATCGAAGAATCGCTCGCGAAAGCCGAACAGCACGTGAAGCTCTCGGGCGCGATCCCGGCCAACGTCGCCGGCCAGCCCGCCTACACGGTGCACGTGGCGCCGAAGGAAACCGGCAGCCTGATCGGCGGCGCCGAGCTGTCGTTCGACGCCGCGCACGGCGTGCCGCTGCGCTTCGCGCTGTACTCCTCCTCGTCGAACGCTCCGGTGATCGAACTGGCCGCCGACGAAGCGTCCTTCGGTCCCATCGCCGGGTCGATATTCGATGTCAAACCGCCTGCCAACGCGAAGATCGTCGACGTCAAGGCGCCCTCGCAGAGCTCCTCCGGCAGCGGCAACAGCGCCGGATCGAAGCACGGCAATGTGACCGTGCACGGCGAAGGCGTCAACTCGATCGCCGTCGCGCAGGACAGTGGCAAGAGCGCCTCGAAGGACCCGCTCGCGGGCCTGCCGCAGGTGACGCTCGGCGCCACCAAGGCCAGCGAGCTGCGCACCGAGCTGGGCACCGTTCTGAGCTTCGAGCGCGCCGGCGTGCGCTACCTCGTCGGCGGCTTCCAGACGCCCGCCGCGATCGAGGAATTCGCGCGGGGCCTCTAGCGTGACGGACGCCGCCCCCGCTGCGGGGGTTCCCGTACGCGCGCGCGGGCTTGTCAAGCGCTACAAGGAGGTGCTCGCGGTCGACCACGTCGACCTCAACGTCAGCGCGGGCGACGTGTACGGCTTCCTCGGTCCCAACGGCGCGGGCAAGACCACCACGCTGCGCATGGCGCTGGGCCTGATCACGCCCACCGAGGGCAAGGTCGAGCTGTTCGGCCGCGACCCGATGGTCGCCGGCGCGCGAGCGCTGGAAGGCGTCGCCGGGTTCGTCGAGGCGCCGCGCTTCTACCCGTACATGACCGCGCGCAAGAACCTCGAGCTGCTTGCAGCACTCGATGGCGGCGGCGCCGCCGCACGCATTCCCCAGGTGCTCGAGATCGTCGAGTTGACGCCGCGCGCGGGCCACCGCGTCGGTGGCTACTCCCACGGCATGCGCCAGCGCCTCGGCATCGCCGCCGCTCTGCTGCGCGATCCGCGGCTGCTGATCCTCGACGAGCCCGCGACGGGCCTCGACCCGGCGGGCATGCGCGACATGCGCCTGCTGATCCGGCGCCTCGCCGACGACGGCATCACGATCCTGCTCTCCAGCCACCAGCTGCCGGAGGTGCAGGAACTGTGTGACCGCGTCGCGATCGTCGACCGCGGACGGGTCGTCTACGAGGGCGCGCTGGCCGACCTGCGCCGGCAGGGCGGCGCCGGCTACCGGCTGCGTACCGGCGACGACGCGCGCGCCGGCGCGATCGCCCGCGCGCAGCCGGGCATCGAGCACGTCACGAGCGACGAGCACGGTGGCCTGCGCCTGCAGGCGGACGAGCAGCACGTCGGGGCGCTGTCGCTCGCGCTGGGGCGCGCAGAGATCGCGATCCTCTCACTCACGCCGGAGCTGGCGACGCTCGAGGATCTGTTCTTCAGGCTCACCGAGGACGGCCAGGGCAACGGCGCCGCGCCGGCGGGAACGCGCGAAGGCGCCGCGGGCGAGACGCCGGCCGGCGGCCGCGCGGGCGAGCCACTGGTGGCGCCGTGAGCAGCGTCAGCGCCTCTGCGAGCGCCCGCGCGGATGCGCCCGCCCGGCGCCGCCGCCGTCCCTCCACGCTGACCGCCTACCGCTGGGAGCTGCGCAAGCTGATCTCGCAGAAGCGCACCTACCTCGGGCTCGCGCTCGTCGTGCTTCCGCCGCTGATCTTCGTCGTCTTCCAGAACCTGCGCACGCAACACGACCGCGGCGGCGAGAACATCTTCTTCTCGCAGATCACGCAGTCGGGCCTCGCCACGCCGGTGCTGATGCTGCTGTTCGAGTCCGTGCTCCTGCTGCCCGTCGTCGCGGCGCTCGTCGCAGGCGACATCGTCGCCGCCGAGGACGGCAACGGCACGCTCAAGACGATCCTCACGCGCTCCGTCGACCGCGGCCAGGTGTTCGCAGCCAAGGCCCTCGCCGCAGCCACCTACGCGATCGCCGCGGTGTTCGTCTCGGCAGCCGTGGCGACCGTCGCCGGTGTCGTCTCGTGGGGCTTCAACAGCGTCACGACCTACTCCGGCACGGTCGTCTCCGCGCCGAAGGCGCTGCTGCTCGTGTTCGCCGCCAACGCCGTCTACCTGATCCCGCTGCTCACGATCGCGAGCATCGGCCTGCTGCTCTCGGCGGCCACACGCAACAGCGCAGCCTCGGTGGTCGGCACGATCGGCATCCTGATCGTGATGCTGATCGTCGCGCAGATCCCCGGCCTCGAAGGCATCAAGCCCTACCTCGTGCACGAACAGTTCGAGGCGTGGCACGGCCTGCTGCGCACGCCGACCGACTGGGGCCCGATCCTGCACTCGCTGTGGGTCTGCGCGCTGTATGCCGTACCCGCGCTGATCGGCGGCTACCTCGTGTTCCTGCGCCGCGACGTCGCCGGCGGCTGAGCCGCCGGGTCCAGCCGGAGCCGGTGGGCCTCTAGCCGACCTCGGCCGGAGTCTCGGCCGAGGTGATCTCCACGTCGCCCATCAGGCGCCGCGCCTCGCGCGGGTCAATCGCGCCGGCGCCAAAGCTACCCGTGGACTCGGCACCGCAGGCGACGCCAAATCGCACGCACTGGTCGGGCGGCCGTCCTTCGTAGCGGGCGCCGAGATAGCCCGCGAGGAACGCATCGCCCGAGCCCCGTTTCGCGATCGGCTCGCGCACCTCCGTGCGAGCACGTTTCAGTCGCGGCTGCCCGTCGACCAGCACCAGCGCAAAGCAGCCGTCGGGCAGTGTCATGATCGCTTCGCGCGGTCCCAGCGCGACGATCTCCGCCATCGCCTGCGCGCGCTCGTCGTCACCGGCGAACTCGTGGCCGACGAGCTCCTCGGCCTCGAGCACGTTGGGCGAGACCAGGTCCGGTTCTGCGCGCACCGCCTGGCGCAGCGGCTCGCCGTCCGTGTCAACCACCGTCGTCACCTCGAGGCGCTGCAGGTCGCGGATCAGCGACGCGTACACGTCCGGCTCCACACCGCGCGGCAGCGAGCCCGCGAACACGACGATCGCCGCGCCGCGCGCGAGGTACAGGAGCTTGTCGCGGAACACCTCGACCTCGTGCGCGGTGACCGCGGGCCCGCGTTCGTTGATCTCTGTCTGCGCGCCCGTCGTCGGATCGAGCACCGACGTGTTGGTGCGCGACTCCTCGCGGATGCGCACGAAGTCGTTGAGGATCGACTCCTCCGTGAGCTGCTCGACGATATGCGTGCCCGTCGTGCCGCCGGCGAAGCCCGTCGCGATCACCGGCTGGCCGAGCGCCTTGAGCGTGCGCGCGATGTTCACGCCCTTCCCGCCTGCGGAGGTGCGCTGTTCGACGGTTCGGTGGCGACGTCCGAGCCGGAAGTTTGGGACCGCGAGCGACTTGTCGATCGCCGCGTTGAGAGTGACCGTGATGATCATCCTGGCTTGGTTGCTCGCCGAACCGGGACCGCACCTGCAGGCCCGAGCCACGTGCGACACACAGGCTAGCGAACGCCTCCCCGCTCCCGGCGCAGACGGGGAAACCCGCCCCCGCCGCCCCGTGCCGCCGGGCGCGGCAGCCGGCTCGGGCACGCCGCCGTGCCCAGCGTGAACAGCCTCAGGCGCCCGCGCCCGCGCCCTGCGCGAGCGCCCAGGCAGCGCTGCGCAGCCGTTCTGCCTCCGCGGCGGCGGCTGCCGACGGGTCTCCGCCGCGGCCGGCGCCGGCGCCCGCGATCGAGCGCGAGGCGCTGACGAGGCCGCCCGCGGGGCCCGGCAGGAAAGCCGCTCGCAGCTCCTCGACCCGCCCGCCCTGCGCGCCGATGCCCGGCAGCAGCAGGGGAGCGGCGCTCATCAGCTCGCGCGCCCTCTCGAGGTGGCCCGGCGCGGTGGCGCCGACCACGGCTCCCACGTCGCTCAGCCCCGATCGGCCGCATCCGTCGGCGCCGAGCTCCGCGACGAGCGCGGCCAGGCGCTCCCAAAGCGGCTCGCCGCCGCTCAGGCGCAGGTCCTCGACGTCGGCCGCGCCCGGGTTCGAGGTCCGCACGAGCACGAGCACGCCCGCGCCGCTCGCGCGCGCCGCACGCACGAAGGGCACGATCGCGTCCCTGCCCATCAGCGGGTTGACGGTCACGAGATCGGCGCCCAGGCCGTCGATGTGCCCGAAGGGCGTCTCGAGACCGGCGGTCAGCGCCGCCGCATAGGCGCCGGCGGTGACGTCTATGTCGCCGCGCTTGCCGTCGGCGATCACGAGCAGGCCCTGCGCGCGCGCGTGCGCGACGACCTCGCGCAGCACGCGCCAGCCCTCCGGCCCGAGCGCCTCGAAGCGCGCCAGCTGCGGCTTCACCGCGACGCAGCAGCGCGCCGTGGCGTCGATCAGCGCCCGGCAGTGTGCGAGCACCGCCGTCGCCGTGGCCGCTTCCGGCGAGGCCCCTGCGGGCACCTGCTCCCGCGCCGAGGGCCAAAGGTCGTTCGGGTCCGGGTCGAGTCCGAGAACGAGTTGCGATTCGCGCGCGGTCACCCGCGCCGCGAGCGTGTCGCCGAAGCCGGCGGCCGGTGTCAGCGGCCCCTCACGGCACTCTTGAGGCCGCTGCCGGCGGTGAAGCGCGGCACTCTGGAGGCAGCGATCTGGATCCGCTCCCCGGTCCTCGGATTCACGCCCAGCCGCGCGCCGCGCTCGCTCACGTGGAACTTCCCGAAGCCCGAAACCGCCACCTCGCTGCCGCGGCGTAGGGCGTCCTCGACCGTCGCCAACACGGCGTCCACGGCGCGCGTCGCCTCCTGCTTGCTCAGCTGCGCGCGGTCGGCGACCTGGTCGACAAGCTCCGACTTCGTCACGTCAGCCTCCTCAGTCGTCAATCGGGGGCATGACGCTAACACCGCGACAGGCGGCTGCGCAAGAATCCCCCGATGGGCATCGAGCGAGGCGCATGGCTGGCAACCGTTTTCATCGCGTTGCTCACCGCCCTGCTGCTGCTGCTGGGCGGCTACACCGGCTACGCCGGCCTCGGCCTCGCCGTCGCGATCTCCGCCGCCATCAACCTGCTCTGAGCCAGCCCAGCAGCTCCCGCAGCGCGCGTCCGCGATGGCTGATCGCGTCCTTCTGCTCGTCGCTCAGCTGCGCCATCGTCAGCTCGGCGGCGCCCGCCTGTTCGAGCGGCACGAAGGCGGGGTCATACCCGAAGCCGCCCTCGCCCCGGGGCTCCGCGGCGAGCACGCCCGCGCAGCGGCCTTCGAACAGATGCTCCGCGCCGTCCGCGGACACGTGCGCGATCGCGCACACGTACTCGAGCGCGCTGCCGGCGGGCGCCTCCCGCAGCAGCTTCTGCAGGTTCTCCTCATCGCTCGCGTGCTCACCGGCAAAGCGCGCGGAGCGCACGCCGGGCGCGCCGCCCAGCTCTGCCGCGCAGATCCCCGAGTCGTCGGCGATGCTCGTCCGCCCCGTCGCGAGCGCCGCCGCGCGCGCCTTGACGCGTGCGTTCTGCGCGAACGTCTCCCCGTCCTCGGGCGGCAGCTCGAACTGCGCCGGCAGCGCCTCCAGCTCGACCCGCTCCCCCCCGTCCGTCGCCAGCATGCGCTCGAACTCGCGCAGCTTGTGCGCGTTGTGAGTGGCCAGCAGCAGCCGCACCGCCGAAGCCGGCCGCCTAGTCGCCGCCGGCGGCGATCGCCTGCTCCTGGATCCCGCGCAGCCGCTCGATCCCGCCCTCCGCGAGTGCCAGCAGCGTGTCCAGGTGCGCGCGCGACAGTGGCGTGCGCTCGCCCGTCGTCTGCAGCTCGACCAGCCCGCCCTCGCCGGTCATCACGACGTTCGCATCCACCTCCGCGCTCGAGTCCTCGCGGTAGTCGAGGTCCAGCAGCGGCGTGTCGTCGATCACGCCGCACGACACCGCCGCGACCGAGCCCGTCAGCGGAGTTCGCTCGAGCAGACCCTCCCGCTGCAGCTTGGCGCACGCCAGCGCCAGCGCGACGTAGGCGCCGGTGATCGACGCGCAGCGCGTGCCGCCGTCCGCCTGCAGCACATCGCAGTCGAGGTAGATCGTCCTTTCGCCCAGCGCCTCGAAGTCGACCACCACGCGCAGCGAGCGGCCGATCAATCGCTGGATCTCGATCGTGCGGCCGTCCTGGCGCCCGCGCGTGGCGTCGCGCTGCTTGCGCTCACCGGTGGACGCCGGCAGCATCCCGTACTCCGCCGTCACCCAGCCGCGGCCGCGCCCCGCCAGCCAGCGCGGCACGCTCGCTTCGGCCGACGCCGTGCAGATCACGCGCGTCTCGCCCGCCGAGATCAGCGCCGAACCGGTCGCCGTGCGCATGAAGCCGGGCTCGATCTCGACCGGGCGCAGCTCGTCCGCGCCGCGGTCGTAGCTGCGCTGCATCGTCTCGGCGCTCGACATGCCGGCCATCATTTCAGAGCGCTACGGTCCGGGGAGCCGTGCGCGCGCTGGTCGTCTCCAACATGCTTGCTGACGCCTCGCGCCCGGAGCGCGGGCGCTTCGTGCGCGACCAGGTCGCTGCGCTGCGCGCGCTGGAGGACGTCGACGTGCAGCTCCACGAGTTCGCGCCCGGCAAGCGCGAGCTGCTCGCCGCCGCGCCCGCCATGCGGCGGCGCCTCGGCGGGCAGCGCTTCGACGTCGTGCACGCGCATTTCGGCCTGAGCGCCTGGCCCGCGCTCGCCGTGCCGGCACGCGTGCGCGCGCTGACCATGCACGGCACCGATCTCAGCCACCCGCTCACACGCCGCGCCACGCTTGCGGTGCTGCGCCGCATGCAGCTGCCGGCCGTCGCCTCCGAGGCGCTGCTCGCGCAGCTGCCGCCCGCGGCCGCCGCGCGCGCGGAGGTGCTGCCCGTCGGAGCCGACCTGGAACGCTTCAAGCCGCTCGCGCGCGAGCAGGCGCAGCAGCGGCTCGGACTGGATGCGACTCGTCCGTATCTGCTCTTTCCCGCCGATCCGGCACGAGCCGAGAAGCGCCACGACCTTGCGAGGGCGCTCGCAACGGCCACCGAGACGGAGCTGCTCGCGCTCGGCGGAGTCGATCCGGATCAGGTGCCGCTGTGGGTCAACGCCGCCAACGCGGTGCTCGTGCCCTCCGATCGCGAGGGCTTCGGGCTGGCCGTGGTCGAGGCGCTCGCGTGCG
>DASWSH010000179.1:0-5868 GCA_036402735.1 Solirubrobacteraceae bacterium
CCTACGAGCGTCAGAGTGCTCGATCGTCTTTTGGCTAGGATCCGTCCGCTGGCACCCGCCCGCGCCCCGAAGGGGTGGCGCAGAGGGCCGGCGCGTCAACCGACCAAGGAGACTGAGCCTCACATGCCCGATGCAGTGATCGTCGATGCCGTGCGCACGCCCATCGGAAGGGCGGTCAAGGGATCGCTCAAATCGGTTCGCGCCGACGACCTCGCGGCGGTGCCGCTGCAGGCGCTGCTCGAGCGCAACCCGCAGCTGGAGTCCGGCTCGATCGTCGACGTGATGATGGGCTGCGGCTTCGCCGAGGGCGAGTCCGGCTACAACATCGGCCGCAACGCGACGCTGCTCGCCGGGATCGACCACCACGTGCCCGGCACGACCGTCAACCGCTTCTGCGCCTCCTCGTTGCAGACCACACGCATGGCATTCCACGCGATCAAGGCCGGCGAGGGCGACACCTACGTCGCGGCCGGCGTCGAGGCCGTCTCGCGGGCCGGCAAAGGCGCGGACTTCCAGTTTCACCCCAAGCTCGACGGATCCGAGAACTCGGTCTACAACGTCTACATCCCGATGGGCCTGACCGCCGAGAACGTCGCGGAGCGCTGCAAGGTCAGCCGCGAGGCGCAGGACGAGTGGGCGGCGCTCTCCCAGGCGCGCGCCGTCGCCGCGCAGGAGTCGGGGCACTTCGACAAAGAGATCGTGCCCGTCACCGCCCCGGCCCACAAGGACACCGACCGCGAGGGCAACGAGGTCGAGATCCCGGAGCAGGTGGTGAGCAAGGACGACGGCCCCCGCCCGGGCACGACCGTCGAGAAGCTCGCTGCGCTGAAGCCGGCGTTCAAGCCGGACGGGACGGTCACGGCCGGCAACGCCTGTCCGCTCAACGACGGCGCCGCGGCGCTGCTGATCATGACCCCCGAGCGGGCTCAGGAGCTGGGGCTGAAGCCAAAAGTCCGCATCCTCGCCTCGACCGTCGCCGCGATCCGGCCCGAGATCATGGGATTGGGGCCGATCCCGGCGATCGAGGAGCTGCTCAAGAACACCGGCATGAAGATGGACGACATCGACGTGGTCGAGATCAACGAGGCGTTCGCGGCGCAGATCGTCCCCTGCAAGGAAGACCTGGGCATCGACGAGGAGAAGCTCAACCCGTTTGGTGGCGCGATCGCTCTCGGTCATCCGTTCGGCATGACCGGCGCGCGCATCATGACGACGCTGATCAACGACCTCGAGACCCTCGACGGGACCTACGGCATCGAGTCGATGTGCGTAGCCGGCGGCATGGGCATGGCGATGCTGGTGGAGCGGATCGGCTGAGCGAAGAGCCGGCAGGCGCCGCCGCGGCGACGCGGTGAACCGAATGTAAACGGCTGGACGACGGGAGCTGCCGCTGCTAATGGCGCGCGGCCCGTCGCCCGATGCGGGTATGTGGCGCAGCCTGCGCTGAAACGCTTTCCCGTACCCGCCGCACCTGCATCACGCGCGCGCCGCTGGTCCGCGGCCGCACGCCGCTCCCTATCGCTGCACGGTCACCTCGGCGGCGGGCGCCGGCACGGGGAGGGCTCCGCGCTGGCGTTCTCACTGCGCATGGTCCTGTCGGCCGCGCTCACGTTCGCGACGATCGGCATCGTCGGCTACGTGCTCCTGGAACGGAACCTGGCAAACGCGACCTTCGACCATCGTGCGTACGGCAGCCGCCTGCACGAAATCCGCGTGACCCTTGCCGTGATCTTGCTGTTCGGCGTGCTCGCGGGCGGCCTCGTCTTCTATCTGCTCGGCGGCCGGCGACTGATGCGCGATCACCGCATGGCGCTCCGTCGTGCGACCCGGGACGGGCTCACCGATCTGCCCAACCAGCGCGCTTTCCAGGAAGAGTTCCCGGATGCCGTGGCCGCAGGGACGCGTTACGGCGATCCGCTCGCGCTGGTGCTGTTCGATGTCGACGACCTCAAGCTGATCAACGAGCGCCACGGCCGCCGGCACGGTGACGCGATCCTCACGGAGCTGGCGCGAGTGCTGCGTTCCTCCCGCCCCGGCGATCGGCCGTACCGGATCGGCGGCGATGAGTTCGCGATGGTGCTGTCCCACACCGACGCCGCCGGCGCAAAGACGCTCGCGCGCCGCCTGTCACGCGGCTTCTCCGCGGCCGGTGTGGAGGTCAGCATGGGCGCCAGCGTGCGGCGCCCGGGCGTCGCAGCGGACACGCTGCGTGCCGAGGCGGACGCGGCGCTGAACGAGGCCAGGCGCCAGGGTGGCAATCGTGCGGCGTATTTCGACGAGCTGGACTCGCGCTCGGCGGTCACGACCGCGCAGACGAAGGACGCGGTTCGCCGACTGACCGAGGAGGGTCGCCTCGAGACGGTCTTCCAGCCGATCTGGAACTTCGACACCGAAGCGCTGCTCGGCATCGAGGCGCTGACACGACCGGACCCCGCCTACGGGCTGTCAGGCCCGGCCGAAGCCTTCGACGTAGCCGAGCAGCTCGGCTGCGTTCACCAGCTGGACGTGCTCTGCGCGCAGAGCGCGCTTCGGTCGGCCTCCTCGTTGCTTCCCCAAGGAGCGCTGCTCTTCATCAACCTCGCGCCGATCACGCTCGATCTCGACGCCGACGGGGACGACTGGCTGAGCGAGGCCGTCGATCGCGCGGAGCTCGAGCCGCAGCAGATCGTCATCGAGGTGACCGAGCGTTTCGGCGCGCGCACCGCGTCGATCCTGAAATGCCTGGAGCGGCTGCGCGGCCAGGGCTTCAAGGTCGCGGTGGACCACGTCGGCACCGGCAATTGCGGTGTCGAGATGCTCCGTCGCATGCAGGCCGAATTCGTGAAGATCGACCGCAGCATCGTCGGCGCCGCCGCCACAGAGCCGGGCGCGCGCGCGGTGTTGATGGCGATCGCGACGTTCGCCCGCCAGAGCGGCGCGTTTGTGATCGCAGAGGGCATCGAGGACGAGGACACGCTCCAGTTCCTGCGCAGCATCGGCCAGCGCGAGATATCCCCGGAGATGATCATCCAGGGCGGGCAGGGCTTCCAGCTCGGCGGGCCCGGCGACGGCATTCCGAGCGGCTCGAGCGTGCCGCCGCAGCGCGGCCGCACGCTGCGCAGGTCGCTGCTGAAAGCCTGAGCGCGCCGGCCGCGCCGGCCGCGCGATCAGCTCTTCCAGTTGGCCGGCTAGCGCGGCGGCATGCGCAGCGCGCCGTCGAGCCGGATCGTCTCGCCGTTGAGCATGCGGTTCTCGACGATGTGGCACGCCAGCTGCGCGTACTCGGCCGGGTCGCCGAGGCGCGGCGGGTAGGGCACGCCGGCGCCGAGCTTCTCACGCGCCTCCTCGGGCAGCGCAGCGAGCAGCGGCGTGTCGAACAGCCCCGGCGCGATCGTATTGACCCTGATGCCGTACTGCGCGAGGTCGCGAGCGGCCGGCAGCGTCATGCCGACAACGCCGCCCTTGGAGGCCGAGTATGCGATCTGGCCGACCTGGCCGTCGAAGGCGGCGATCGAGGCCGTGTTCACGCACACGCCGCGCTCGGAGTCCTCGGCCGGCTCGTTGCCGATCATCGCGCTGGCGGCATGGCGCAGCACGTTGAAGGTGCCGATCAGGTTGATCGCGATGATCGTCTCGAACGGCAGCAGCGGGTGCGGTCCCTTGGACCCGGCGACCTTCTGCGCCCAGCCCGTGCCGGCGCAGCAGACGGCGATGCGCAGGCCGCCCGGCGCCTGCGCGGCGAGCGCGACGGCCTGCTCGACCTGCTCCTCCTCGCGCACGTCGCAGGCCACGAAGCTGAGCCCGAGCTCGCCGGCCAGGGCCTCGCCCTTCTCGCGGTTGACATCGGCGATCGTGACTGCCGCGCCGCGCTCGTGCAGCGCGCGCACGCTCGCCTTGCCCAGCCCTGAGGCTCCTCCCACGACGATCGCGCCCGCGCCCTCGGTCTCCATGGCGGCGCAGCCTACCGGTCGCGGACGCGTGAGAGCGTGAGCGCGAACAGGCCGTCCGGGTCGGTCAGCCAGCGGGCCAGCTCGAGGCCGGCCGCCGCCAGATCGCCTTCGAGGCGCTCGGGGGTGAACTTGGCGCTGATCTCCGTCCGCAGTTCCTCGCCGGCCTGGAAGCGAACCTGCAGGTTCAGCCCCCTGACGAGGGTGGTGTGGGCGCGGCGTGCGCGCAGGCGCATCTCGATCCACTCGTGCTCGCGGTCGAAGAGGGCGACGTGCTCGAAGTCCTCGGGGTCGAAGTCGGCGTCGAGCTCGCGGTTGAGCACGCGCAGGACGTTGCGGTTGAACTCCGCGGTGACACCGGCCGCATCGTCGTAGGCAGCCTCCAGCATGCGAGGGTCCTTGACCAGGTCCGTACCCATCAGCAGGTGGTCCTCCGGTCCCAGCAGGCGCGCGATCTGGCGCAGGAAGCGACGCCGGCTGCCGGGGGGAAAGTTGCCGATCGTGCCGCCCAGGAAGGCGACTATGCGTGGTCCCTCGGCCGGCGGGATGCGGTCGAGGTGCCGTTCGAAGTCGCCGATCACGCCGTGCACGCGCAGGCCGGGATACTCGCGCGTGAGCTCTGTCGCGCAGTCGCGCACCATGCGCTCGGTCACGTCGACGGGGATGTAGCGCACGAGCGTGCCCGCTGCGTAGAGCGCGTCGAGCAGCACGCGTGTCTTCGCAGCCGTGCCCGAGCCGAGCTCGACCAGCTCGACTGCGCCCGTCAGCGCGGCGATCTCGCCGGCGCTCTGCTCGAGGATCGCGCGCTCGGCACGCGTCGGGTAGTACTCGGGCAGCTCGCAGATCCGGTCGAACAGTTCGGCGCCGCGCTCGTCATAGAAGTGCTTCGGCGGCAGCTCCTTGAACGGCCGTGTCAACCCGTCCAGCACGTCGTCGGCCAGCGAGCGCTCCTGTGATCCGTCCAGATGCGACTCGATCACGATCTCGGCGGCGCTCAGCCGCTCGCTGGTGCCCGCCATCAGCCGGCGTCCGTCGCGAGCCGCAGCCCGGCGAAGATCTGGCGCCGCTGCGGCAGGTCCCAGTTGCGGAAGGTCGGCGTCTTCACGCGCGGATGCGTGGCCCACGAGCCGCCGCGCAGCACGCGGTACTCGCCGCCGAAGAAGACCTCGGAGTACTCGCGGTAGGGGTGCGCCCGGAATCCTGGGTAGGGGAGGAAGCTCGACGCGGTCCACTCCCACACGTCCCCGATCCCCTGCAGCTCCCGGCTCCAGGTCGCCGCCCTCTCCCACTCGTGCTCGGTGGGCAGCCGCACGCCGTGCGCGCGGGCGAAGGCGTCGGCCTCGAACCAGGAGACGTGACAGACGGCCGCCTCCGGGTCGCCGCTCCCCGCGCCGGGATGGTGCGCGATGTCGTACTCCTCCTTCCACGCCCAGCCCTCCGCCGACCACCACTCGCGGCGTTCGTAGCCGCCGCCCTCGCTGAAGCGCATCCAGCTCGCGTTCGTGACGGGCCGGCGCGCGATGCGGAACGAACCCAGCTCCACGCGGTGGCGTGGCCGCTCGTTGTCGTAGGAGAACGCGCCCTCCGCGGCTCCCATCTCGAAAGCGCCGCCCGGCACCGTCAGCCAACCGTCCGTCCCGCCCAGCGCCGACAGCGGCGGCTCGCCCGGCGCCAGCAGGCCGCCGATCGCCATCGCCTGGCGCATCGTCTCAGTGTGCTGCAGCTCGTGGCGCAGCACCATCTCGCAGATCACGCCGTCGCCGCAGCCGACCCGCGCGAGCGCGTGCTCCGTGCGCGCGCGCACCTCCTGCATGTAGCTGCGTGCCTCGGCGGGACCGAGCGTCTCGATTTCTCCGCGCACCGCGCGCGGCGTCTCGAACGCGTCGTACAGCGCCGCCAGCTCGGGCCGCAGCAGCTCCAGCCCACCGTGACGGTGCGCGAG
>DASWSH010000180.1:0-10352 GCA_036402735.1 Solirubrobacteraceae bacterium
GCGATCGGCGTTGCGCACCCGGTGTCGGTGATGGTCGAGACGTTCGGCACCGAGGCCGACGGGGTCTCGCGCGGGCAGATCGCGAAAGCGGTCGACGAGGTCTTCGACCTGCGCCCCGGCGCCTTCCGCGAGGAGCTGAAACTGCACCGGCCGATCTACCAGAAGACCGCCGCGTACGGCCATTTCGGTCGCGAAGACCACGACTTCACGTGGGAGCGCACGGACAAGGCCGACGCGCTTCGCGCCGCCGCGGGCGTCTGAGAGCGGCGCGGCCGGCCGGGCCGCTCTGACCGCGACGCCCTCTAGGGTCCGGGAGTGTCCGCGGTCGCCCAGATCGATCCTGTTCGCCTGCCCGCAGAGCCATCGGCGCCCGGCGGTCCGGCGATCGCGCAGGTACAGCCGATCACGACCACGCGGGCGCTGCAGGGCCCGTTCGACTACCTGCTCGGCGAGGAGCTGCGCGGTCGCGTCGCGGTCGGCTCACTGCTGGTCGTGCCCTTCGCACGCCGCGAGCTGCTGGGCGTCGTCGTGGCTCTGAGCGAGCGCAGCGAGGTCCCGCGCGAGCGCCTGCTCGCGCCGCTGCGCGTGATCGAGCCGGGGCTGCCCGGCGAGCTGGTCGAGCTGGCCGAGTGGCTCGCGGCCGAGTACTGCTCGACGGTCGCGCGCGCGCTGAACCTGCTGCTGCCGGCCAATGCGACCCGCCGCCTCAGCGGTCGCAAGCGCCGCGCGAGCGCGCCACCGAGCCACCACGGGGTCGGCATCTCACGTCCCGATCCGCCGGATCTGACGCCCGAGCAGCAGGCGGCGCTGGTGCCGCTGCTGGATGCGCTGGGCGGCGGCGGCGCACGCCGGCTGCTGCTGCACGGCGTGACCGGCTCGGGCAAGACGGAGGTCTATCTGCGCTGCGCCGGAGCCGCGCTGGCGCAGGGCAGGGGCGCGATCGTGCTGGTCCCGGAGATCGCGCTGACGCCGCAGATCGTGGCCCGGTTCCGCGAGCGCTTCGGCGAGACCGTGGCGGTGCTGCACTCCCGTCTCACCGCGGGCCAGCGCTACGATCAGTGGCGGCGCCTGCGCGAAGGCGAGGCGTCGGTCTGCGTGGGCCCGCGCTCGGCCGTGTTCGCGCCCGTCCGGCGCCTGGGCCTGATCGTCGTCGACGAGGAGCACGAGTCCTCCTACAAGCACGAAGGCGATCCCCGATACGACGCGCGCGACGTCGCCGCCGAGCGCGCCACGCGAAGCGGCGCACTGCTGCTGCTCGGCAGCGCCACGCCGCGACCCGAGAGCGTCCACCGCAACGCGAAGGTCGCGCTGCCGCACCGCGTCGACGGCCGGCCGCTGCCGCCCGTGAGCGTGCTCGACATGCGCGAGCTTCCGGCGGGGCTGCACCCGGCCACCGCGGCCGCGCTCGCGCAGGTACGCGACGAGGGCGGCAAGGCGATCGTGCTGCTCAACCGCCGCGGCTGGTCGAACTTCCTGTCGTGCCGCACCTGCGGTCGCGTGTGGACGTGTCCCGACTGCGACGTCGCGCTGGTTCTGCACCGCGCCGGCGGCTATCTCGCCTGCCACCACTGCGGCCATCGACAGGCGGTGCCATCGTCCTGCCCCGACTGCGCCTCGACGGGCGTGGCACGCCACGGAGCCGGCACCGAGCGGCTCGCGCACGACCTCGAGCAGGTGCTCGGCGACGGCCGGTTCCCGATCTTCCGGCTCGACGCCGACGTGCTCGGCAGCGGCACGGCCGCGCACCCAGGGGAGGTGCTGCGCCGCTTCCAGGACGCGCCCGCCGGAGCGCTGATCGGGACGCAGATGGTCGCCAAGGGGCACGACTTCCCGGATGTGAGGCTCGGCGTCGTGCTCGATGCGGATGCGACGCTGCGCTTCCCGGACTTCCGCGCGGAGGAGCGCACGTTCGCGCTGATCGCGCAGCTGGCGGGACGCGCGGGACGGGGCGGCGACGGGCGCGTGCTGGTGCAGACGATCGCGCCGCAGGCGCGTGCGATCCGTCATGCCGCAGCGCACGACAGCGAGGGGTTCCTCGCCGGGGAGCTGGAGCGCCGCGCGGCGCTGCGCTACCCGCCGTTCTCGCATCTGCTGCGGATCGTGTGCTCGGCCGAGCAGGCGCCGCCGGCGCGGGCTGCCGCGCAGGAGCTGCGTGAGCAGCTCTCGCGGCTGGCCGGCGAGGAGGCGGACGCCGCCGGCGTGCTCGGTCCCGCGCCGCTGTTCCGCCTGCGCGGCCGCGAGCGGCAGGTGCTGGTCGTGAAGGCGGCACGCCGGCGGGAGACGGTCCGCGCGGTCGGCGAGGCCGTCTCGCGCGCCGCCTCCGAGCGCCGCCACGCCGGCGTCAGCTTCAGCGTCGACGTCGACCCGCAGTAGAGCGGCGCGCTGCGCTGCTCATAGACTGGAGACGATGACACCCGACACCGACACGCGCGAGCAGACGGCCGCGACGGCCGAGGGCGAGGAGGAGCAGCTCGAGCAGCGCCCCTCCGAAGCGGAGCTCGACCCCGAGACGATCGCGCGGCGCGAGGCGGCGCTGGCACGGATCCGCAAATTCGGCGACCCCGTGCTGCGGGCGAGCGCGCTGCCGGTCGATCGCTTCGACGAGGCGCTGCTCGCCGAGGCCGAGCGGATGACCGATCTGATGCACGACGCGCTCGGCGTGGGTCTCGCGGCGACGCAGCTCGGCGTTCTGCACCGGCTGCTCGTCTACCAGGCACACGAGGACGACCCGGTGACGGTGCTCGTCAACCCCGAGATCGAATGGCGCAGCGACGAGCTGGAGCCCGGCGTGGAGGGCTGCCTGAGCCTGCCCGGCGTGCACGTCCAGGTCGAGCGCCCGACCGCGGTGCGCGTGCGCGCGCGCGATGTGGGCGGGCAGCAGGTCGAGGTCGAGGCGGAGGGCCTGGAGGCGCGCGTGATACAGCACGAGATCGACCACCTCGACGGCATCCTCCTCTTCGACCGCATCCCGCGCGAGGCGCGCAAGGAGGCTATGCGCGCGATGCGCGAGGCGATGAGCGTGCAGCGCGCCGTGTGAGCGTCGTCTACCTCGGCACCTCGCAGTTCGCGGCCGAGGTGATGGCCACACTCGCTGCCACACCGGATCAGCGTCCGGTGTTCGTTATCACGCGCCCCGACCGGCCCAGCGGTCGCGGCCGGCGCCTCAGCGCGCCGCCGGTCGCCGAGAAGGCCCGCGAGCTGGGCCTCACGCTGGCCCAGCCCGACAGCGTCAACGAGCCGGCCGTCGTCGAGGCGATTCAGGGAATGGGGGGCGGCGTCCAGCCGCCGACCGTGATCGTGTGCGCGTTCGGCGCGCTGATCAAGGAGCCGCTGCTGTCAGCCGCCGAGATCGTCAACGTGCACCCCTCGCTGCTGCCGCGCTGGCGTGGCGCCGCACCCGTAGAGCGCGCGATCATGGCGGGCGACGAGCGAACGGGCGTCAGCATCATGCGCCTCACCACGGGCCTCGACAGCGGCCCGGTGTGCCTCAGCGGCGAGCAGCCGATCGCGCCCGAGGACACCTACGGAAGCCTTGCGGGGCGGCTGCAGGGGCTGGCGGGCGAGCTGCTGCTGCGCGCGCTGCGCGAGCGGCCGCCCTACGTCGAGCAGGACGAGGCCGGTGTCACCTACGCCGAGAAGATCACCGCGCAGGACCGGCTACTGGACCCCGCACGCACTGCGGTCGAGCTCGAGCGAACGGTGCGCGCGCTGAGCCCGCACATCGGTGCGCGCCTGCAGCTCGACGACGGCGCGATGCTGGGCGTGAGCCGCGCCGCGCTCGCCGCCGACGGCCCGCCGCAGGGAGCGCTGCGCGCCGAGGGCGAGCGCCTCCTGCTGGGCTGCGCGGCGGGCGCACTCGAGCTGCTCGAGGTACAGCCGCCGGGCGGCCGGCCGATGCAGGCTGCGGCCTACCTGCGCGGTCATGGCCTGCCCGGCCTGCGGTAGTTGCTCACGTGCTCGGGCACCGCGATCCCATCGCGCAGCCGCGGGTCCGCCAGCGGCGTGCCGGGCACGGCGTCGAGCGGGAGCACCCCCGCCCACGCGCCGAGTGCGTAGTCAGGCTCGTCATCGAGCGGCGGCCCGTTGCGCACCTTCGCCGAAGCCTCGTCGATCTGCAGCGCAAGCACCTCGGTGGCCTTCATCTCGTCCTCACTCGGCGGGCGCACTTCCGGCCAGCGCCCCGGCACGATGTGTTCGACGATCGCCTCGAACGCCGCCAGCTTCGCCTGCGGCTCGCGCACCGCGCGCGCCGTGCCCAGCAGCACGGCCGAGCGGTAGTTGGCCGAGTGGTGCATCGCCGAGCGCGCCAGCACGAGCCCGTCGAGCAGCGACGCCGTCAGGCACACCGGCACGCCAGAACCCATCGTCCTGATCGTGCGGCTGGCCACCGAGCCATGGCAGTACACGACGTCGCCGTGGCGCGCGTGCAGCGTCGGGATCACGAGCGGCTGCCCGTCCTCGAGCACGATGCCCAGGTGTGCGATCAGCGCCTCGTCGAGGATCGCGTCGATCACGCTGCGCTCGTGGCTGCCGCGCTCGCGCCGGCGACGCAGGCGCACACGGTCGGACGGGGAGGCGCTGCGAGACGTCTGCTGCCGGCTGGCCATTCCGTCGCTCCGATCTGTAATAGTACAGTCGCGTGACTGAGCTAAAACAGTACACGATCGAGCACGGGGGCGCGTCCGCGGGCACGCTCGAAGACACCGAGCGCGACGTCGACGGCGTGCTGAGCGGGATCACGGCGCACAGGGCTTCGGCGCTCGTGCACGAGCTGGAGGCGCGCGTGGCAAGCGGCGCGTTGCGGCCGGGGCAGCCGCTGCCGTCGGTACGGCGCCTTGCGGCGAGGATCGGGCTGAGCCCGGCGACCGTGGCGGCCGCGCTGTCCGAGCTGCGCCGCCGCGGCGTGGTCGTGACCGAGCCGCGGCGTGGCACCCACATCGGCGAGCGTCCGCCGCTGGAGGCGTGGCCGCGGGCGCTGGCGGTGCCGCCGGGCGCCCGCGATCTCTCGTTGGGCAATCCCGACCCGGCGCTGCTGCCGGACCCGCAGGCGGCGCTCGCCAGGCTGGCGATGCCCAAGCGGCTCTACGGCGAGCCGCCCGAGCTGCCCGAGCTGATCATGGCTGCTCGCGAGCAGCTGCGTGCGGACGGCATACCGGCCGAGGACGTATGCGTGGTCGGAGGCGCCCTGGACGGGATCGAGCGCGTGCTGCAGGCGCACCTGCGACCCGGCGACCGCGTGGCGGTCGAGGACCCCGGTTACGCGCCGCTGTACGACCTGCTGCGCGCCGATGGCCTGGGCCTGCAGCCGGTCGGGATCGACGCGCGCGGCATGGTGCCCGGCTCGCTGCGGGCAGCGCTGCGCGCCGGTGCGGGCGCCGTCGTCGTCACGCCGCGCGGGCAGAACCCGACGGGCGCCACGCTCGACCACGAGCGCGCGGAGGCGCTGCGCGCGGTGCTGGCCGAGCATCCGCAGGCGCTGCTGCTCGAGGACGACCACCTCGGGCCCGTCGCCGGCGCGCCGATGCACAGCCTCGCGGCGGCGAGCGGCCGCTGGGCGTCCGCGCGCTCGGTCGCGAAGTCGCTCGGCCCCGACCTGCGGCTGGCGCTGCTAGCGGGCGACGCCGGCACGATCGCGCGCGTGCGCGGCCGGCAGTCCTGCGGACCGGGCTGGATCAGCCATCTGATACAGCGCCTCGTGCTGGCGATGTGGTCGGATCCGGACGTGCAGCGACTGGTCGAGCGCGCTGCCGGCTGCTACGCCGAGCGGCGCGAGCGCCTGCTGGCAGACCTGCACAGCAGGGGCGTGCCGGCGCAGGGCGACTCGGGCTTGAACGTGTGGGTCTCCTGCGATGAGGAAGCGGCGCTGCTCGGCGCGCTGAGCGGGCGCGGCTGGGTGCTCGCGCCGGGCGCGCGCTACCGCCTGGAGTCGAGCGCCCCCGCCGTGCGCGTCACCTGCGCAACGCTCGACGGCGCCGACTCCGCCCGCCTCGCCTCCGACATCGCCGAGCTGCTCGCTACGCGGCGCCCGAGCCGTGCCGGCTGAACGCGGCGTCTCCGAGGGCGGCGCCCCGGTCTCGCGCGGCGGGGGTGCCGCCGCGGCGGGCGGCACCGTCGCACCGGCGCGGGCCTGCGCGCACCGCGTGCTGCGCCGCGTGTTCGAGCAGGGCGCCTACGCCGAGAAGGCGCTCGCCGCCGAGGCACAGTCGCTGCAGCCGCGCGACCGCGCGCTGGCGATGCGCCTCTCCTACGGCGCCGTGCAGCGACGCGGCACCAGCGACCACCTGATCGAAGCCCTCGCGGAGCGGCCCGCCGAGCGCCTCGACGGCCCCGTGCTCGCCTCGCTGCGGCTCGGGCTCTACGAGCTGCTGTATCTGGAGGGCGCGCCCGACTACGCGGTTGTGGCCGACGCGGTCGAGCTCGCCAAGCCGCGCAGCGATGCGGGCGGCGGCGGGCAGCGCCGCGGCGGTCACGGCCTCGTCAACGCCGTCCTGCGCCGCGCCGCGCGCGAAGGGCGCGAGCGCCTGCTGGGCGCGCTGCACGACCGCGATGCGCCCGGCGCGGCGGTGATGCACTCCCATCCGGAGTGGATCGCGCGGATGTGGTGGCAGGCGCTCGGGCCCGAGGACGCGCGCTCGCTGCTGGCCTTCGACAACGAGCCCGCGGAGCTGGCGCTGCGGGCCAACACGCTCGTGGCCGGCCGCGATCAGCTGGCCGCGTCGCTGCCCGTGCGCACGCGGCTCGTGCCGGAGATCCCGGAGGCGCTCGTGCTCGAGGAGCCGTTCGACCTGCACGGCTCGCCGCTGTGGCAGCAGGGCGCGCTCACAGCCCAGTCGCGCGCGGCGATGCTCGTCGCCCGCACGCTCGCGCCCGCCGCGGGCGAGCGCGTGCTCGACCTGTGCGCGGCGCCCGGCGGCAAGACCACCCATCTCGCGGCGCTGATGGGCGACGAGGGCGAGCTGGTTGCGGTGGAGCGCAACGCAGCGCGGGCGCGCGCGCTGGAGGCGACGGCGCGGCGCATGCATGCGGGGATCGTGCGCGTCGAGCTGGCCGACGCGACGGCCCCCGCGGGCCATCAGGAGTTCGACCGCGTGCTCGTGGATCCGCCCTGCTCGGGGCTGGGAACGTTGCAGGCGCGGCCCGATCTGCGCTGGCGCGCGAGCGAGGAGGCGCTCCCTCGGCTGGCCGCTCTGCAGGGCCGGATTCTCGCCGCGGGAGCAGAGGCTCTCCGTCCGGGAGGCGTGCTTGTCTACTCTACTTGCACGGTTTCACCGAGTGAGAACGAGCGCGTGATCGCCGATTTCCTTCATTCCCGGCCCGACTTCCGTCTCGACGAGCTGTCCTCGCAGCGCGCGGCGGCGGGGGCCGAGCCGGCGAGCGCCGATCTCGACATGGTCAGGAGCCGGACGCTGCAGACGCTGCCCCATCGCGATCGCACGGCCGGATTCTTCATCGCTCGCATGCGACGGAGCTAGACGCATGGAGGGAGCCCACGACCCCGCCGGGCCCGCGTCCGCCCGCGCGCCGGTCGATCTGGGGCCGCAGTGCCCGAACTGCCGCGAACCGTGGCTGCGGCCAACCAACCTGCCCGGGCGCTACCGGTGCGTGTACTGCCTGCACCGCTTCGAGCTGACCTCGGTCTGCCCCAACTGCGGCGAGCACTCGACGATCGTGCGCATGTCCTCGACGGCGGTGCTCAAGTGCAACAACTGCGGGGACAGCATGCTGCAGGCGGTATGAACGTCGATACGGCCGCTCGCCTTCCGTCCGGGCGATGAGCAGCGAGCGCGCCCGCGCGATCCTCTCCGAGTTCCACGTCGCGCCGTCGATCCTCTCCGCCGACTTCGGCCGGCTGCGCGAGCAGGTCGCGGAGGTGCTGGCAGCCGGGGCGCGGGTGATCCACGTCGACGTGATGGACGGACATTTCGTGCCGCCGATCACGGTCGGTCCGAACGTGGTCGCGGCGCTCGCGCCGACCGTGCACGAGGCGGGTGGGATCGTAGACGTGCACCTGATGATCGAGCGGCCGGAGCGCAGCGCCGGCGACTTCGTCAGCGCCGGGGCGGACTCGGTGACGCTGCACGCGGAGGCGACGCCGCACCTCGCCTATGCGACCAACCTGCTGCGCGAACGTGGAGCGTGCGTCGGCGTCGCGATCAACCCCGCCACGCCGCCGAACGCGCTGATCGAGATCGCGGGCGAGATCGACCTCGCGCTGTGCATGACGGTCAACCCGGGCTGGGGCGGCCAGCCGTTCATCGGATATTCGCTCGAGAAGGTGCCGCGCGTGCGCACGCTCGTGGGCGCAGGCGTGGCCGTCGAGGTCGACGGCGGCATCGACCCCGAGACCGCGCCGCGCTGCCGTGCGGCGGGGGCCAACGTGTTCGTCGCCGGCTCGGCGATCTTCGCCGCCGGCGAGCCTGCCGAGGCCTACGCCACGCTGGCTGCCTCGGTCGCCGCCAGCTGACGCGAGCCGCTGCGGTACAGCAGCGTCAGCGCCAGCGCGAGCAGCGCCGTCGCGCCCGCGTAGCCCACCTCGACACGCAACAGCAGGTCGGAGATCGCCGGGACGATCGTCCAGGCGACGAACACGGCGGCGGCGAGCAGCCAGCATGCGGCGGCGGTGCGGGCGCGATCGCGCGCCAGCGCCGCCTGGTTGAGCGCGCCGGAGATCAGGTGCAGGCCCATGCCCACGCCGATCAGCGCGAGGCCCGCCGCGCCATAGGGGTATTGCTGGCCGAACAGCACGTGGCGCATCAGGAACGGCCCGACCGCGAGCAGCACCAGCGAGACGAGCGCCGCGAAGGCGCCGATCGCCAGCACCGTCACGCGCACGGCGCGTGCGAAGGCCTCGTGGCCATCGGTCGCCTCGAGCCCCGTCAGGTGGGGCAGCAGCGAGGTCTGGATCGCCTGGAAGAGCTGAAGCGGCGCGCGCGCGATCAGCAGCACGTTGAAGACGATGCCGGCGAGGCTTGCGTTGCTGGAGGTGGCGTCGACGGTCAGCACGGCGGCATTCAGCAGCGCCTGCTCGGAGAGCATGATCGCGGACACCGAGAGCGCGAAGCCGCCGCCGCGGCGCAGCGAGAGGTCGTCGTGTGCGGCCGCCTCCTGCACGCCCTCGGCGCCCGGGCCGGCGAGCGCTGCGTCGGCCTCATCGACCGTGATCGGGCCCTCCAGCTGCGCGCGGCTGCGTTCGCCCCGGCGAGCCGCGAACGCCGCCGGGACCACCACGAGCGAGACGAACGGCGCCGCGGCGATGCCGAGCGCGACGGCGGTCTGGCCGCTGGCGATGCCGACCGCCACGGCCACCGCGAAGCACAGCCGCGACAGCGACTCCATCAGCACGAGCGCACCGAACAGCGCGAAGCGCTGATGCCCGGCCAGCCAGCCGCGCGCGAAGTAGCTGGCGGCATAGGCGAGCGTGCCCGCGAGCAGCACCCAGTAGAGCGCTTCGTAGTGGTCGAACACGCGCAGCAGCGGTTCGCGCAGCGCGAGCGCGAGCGCGAGGAACAGCAGCGCGAACCCCGCCTGGATCAGCATCGGCACGCGCATCGCATGCTCGTGGCGGCCCTGCGCGCGCTGCTGCGCGATCGTGCGCGAGAGCAGCTGTTCGATCGGGCGGTAGATCACCGAGATGATCACGAACATGACCGACCACAGCAGGTCGATCCGCTTCGCCGCCGCGCCCGGCAGCACGTGGCTGGCGATCGAGAAGTACGCGAACGTCAGCAGCCCGGTCGAGGCGATGCCGACAGACAGGATGCGCGCGCCGGAGCCGTAGGTCCTCGCACCTCCCGCCCGGCCTGGCCGGCCGCGCGCCGGCGGCTCAGAGCCGGACAAGCAACATCGTCCAGGGGAAGGGCGTGCGCACCTCCACGACGTCTCCGTAGCGGGCGAGCAGCGCCACGAAGGAGCGCCTGGACCAGTGGTTGAGATGGCCGGGGGTGTTGCCCAGCTCCGCCCAATAGGCGCCGCGCGCGATGTTGAGCATTCGCCACAGCGGCTCGCGGGGAACGGAGACCAGGAGGTGCGAGCGCGCGCAGCGCGCCATCTCGGCGACGGTGTGCTCGGGGTCTGGGACGTGCTCCAGCACCTCGATCGCGCTCGCCAGCTCGAACTCGTCGTCGGCGAACGGGAGGCCAGGATCCCGCACCACGCGGTACTCGAGGTTGGGCGCCTGGCGCTCGGCCCAGCCGGCTTGGATCGACTCCTCCTCGAGGTCGACGCCGACCACGCGGCCGTCACCCAGGCGCTTCGCCCAGCGCTGCACGAGCACGCCCTCGCCGCAACCGACGTCCAGCACCGAGCGCGGCGCGGCGTCGTCGAAGAGCTCGTCGAGCGTGCGCTCGAAGGAG
>DASWSH010000181.1:0-7424 GCA_036402735.1 Solirubrobacteraceae bacterium
CTCGTGCGGCAGGAACGACGTCAGCGAGGACGTCTCGGTGAGGCCGAAGCCGTTGCCGACGCGAGCGTTCGGGAAGGCCTCGATGATGCGGTGCACGAGGCTCTCCGCGATCGGCGCGCCGCCGTAGGAGATCCAGCGCACACGACTGACGTCGAGCGCGGCGAAGCGCGGATGGTTGACCACCGCGTGGTAGATCGCGGGGACCGACACGAGCTGGTTGACGCCGTGCCCGCCGACGGCGGTGAAGAAGCCCTCGAAGTCCAGCGGACCGGAGAGGATCTCGACGCGCCCGCCCAGCTCCAGCAGCGGGATCAACTGGCTGTTGCAGCCCGTCACGTGGAACAGCGGCACCGACACGAGCGTCGAGATCTCCGGTCCTTCGGCGCGGTCGATCGGGTTGCAGCGCAGCGCGTTCTCGCTGTTCGTCAGGAAGTTGCCGTGCGAGGTCATCGCGCCCTTCGGGAAGCCCGTCGTGCCGCTCGTGTAGAAGATCGCCGCGAGATCGTCCTGGCCCAGGCGCTCGGCCTCGACGGGCGCCGCGTCCGGCAGCGGCGCACCCGGCATGAACGTGTGCTTGGCGCCGGAGTCCTCGATCACGTAGCGCACCTCGTCCTCGGCGAAGCGCGTGTTCACGGGAACCACCACCGCGCCCAGCATCTGCGTGGCGAAGAACGCCAGCACCCAGTCGATGCCGTTGCCGAGACGGTTGGCGACGCGATCGCCGCGCTGCACCCCCTGCGCGCGCAGCCCGCCCGCGACGCGTGCCGCCCGCTCCCACAGCTCGCCGTAGCTGATCGACGGGCCGCCGACCTCGAGCACCGCGACCGCCGATGGATCGCGCTGCACGCTCTCACGCAGCATCTCCACGAGCGAGTCGGGACGGTTCGTGTACCGAGCCCGGCCCTCCGCGTCGCGCTCCGGCCGGCTGGGCCCGGAGTCATCGAACGGGTTGCGTCCGCGTGGCAGCGGCTCAGGCATCTCTCTCCTCCCTCACGGTGCGTCCCTGACGGTGCGCGGCCCACCCTACAAGCAATGAGGCTCGCCGAGCAATATGTCTCACCGAGCCGCGGCGCGGCGCTAGTGTGAGCGCAGGCGAGGCAGCGACGAGACAGAGGAGGGTGCTGATGGCGACGGTCGAGACGCACGAGAGGGCAGATGCGCCCGAGCAGGCGGCGATCACGGAGCTGCACGAGGCGTTCGCCCGCCAGCGGGAGGCGTTCCTGGCCGATCCCTACCCGACGCTGGAGGAGCGCCAGGCGCTGCTCGGCGCGGTCGCGGGGATGCTGCTGGCGAACCGCGAGCGGATCGAGCAGGCGCTGAGCGAGGACTTCGGCGTGCACCCGCGTCTCGGCGCCGACCTGATCGAAGTACTCGGGCCGGCGGGTCGCGCGGCGTACGCGGCCGAGCAGCTGCCGGGCTGGATGGCCGCCGAGCAGCGCTACGCGGACCCGGCCCTGTGGGGGACGGGCCGCGCCACCGCAGAGCCGCAGCCGAAGGGCGTGATCGGCAACATCGTGCCCTGGAACTTCCCGTTCGACCTGTCCGTCGGCCCGCTCGTCGAGATGCTCGCGGCGGGCAACCGCGTGGTGATCAAGCCCTCGGAGTACACGCCGGCCTGCGGCGAGCTGCTGCGCGAGATGGTCCGCTCCGCGTTCGACCGTGACAGGGTCGACGTCGTACTCGGCGGACTCGAGCTGGCCCGCGCATTCAACCGGGTGCGCTGGGACCACCTGCTCTACACGGGCAACCCCGAGATCGGACGCGAGATCGCCAAGACCGCCGCCGAGCAGCTCGTCCCGGTCACGCTCGAGCTGGGCGGGAAGTGCCCCGCGGTCATCGCCCCCGACAGCGTCGACGCGGAGACGGTGAAGCAGATCCTCTCCACGAAGGCGATCAAGAACGGCCAGATGTGCATCTCGGTGGACTACTGCCTGGTGCCCCGCGCGCGCCTGGAGGAGTTCGCTGAGCTCGCGGAGCAGCACGCGCGCGAGTCGATGCCGGGCTACTGCAGCTCGGAGGGATGCACGGGGATCATCTCCGAGCGCCACCTGCAGCGGCTGGACGCCCTGCTCGCGCAGGCGCGCGATCGTGGCTGCGAGATCCGCGAGCTCGCCGAGCCCGGCGAAGTGGACCCCGCCAGCCGGCAGCGCCCGATCTCGTTGGTGCTCGACCCGCCCGAGGACCTCGGCGTGATGCAAGAGGAGGTGTTCGGGCCGATCCTGCCGATCCGCCCGTACGACTCGCTGGAGGAGGCGATCGACTACGTCAACGGCGGCGAGCGACCGCTTGCGCTGTACGTGTTCGCCCACGACGAGGACACCGCCGCAGACGTGCTGCGTCGCACCACGTCGGGGGGCGCGTGCGTGAACGTCGCGGCCGCGCACGGCGCGCTGGCGTCGCTGCCGTTCGGCGGCATCGGGCGCAGCGGCTCCGGCCGGCACCACGGCATCGAGGGGTTCCGCGAGTTCTCCAACATCCGTGCTGTGTTCGTACGTGGCGAGGGAGATCTGATCGACGCGTTCGCACCGCCCTACGGTCCTGCCGCGCAGGCCGTCGTCGACGCCGCGCTCGGCGCGACCGGCTAGCCGCGCCGGCGGCTCGGCTCGTTTCCCGCGTGGCGACGCAGCGGCGCAACGGCGTGCAGGCGGAGCCTCCGCGCGTCGCTCGCGACGAGCTGACCGCGCCGCCGGAGATCTCGCGCGCCGGGCTTCGCCGCCGCCTGCTGATCCTGCTGGGCGTGATCCTCGCGGTCGTGGCCGTGATCACGCTGGTGCCTGGACTGGCCAGCCTGCGCTCGCGCTTCGCCCATGCCGATCCGACCTGGCTGGTCGCCGGCGCAGCGTTGAAGGTGCTCTCCGGCGCCTGCTACGTCGCCGTGTTCCGCGCGGTCTTCTGCACCGGCATGCGCTGGAGGATGAGCAGCGAAATCGGCTTCTCCGAGCTCGGCGCCAATGCGCTGTTCCCGACCGGCGGCGCCGGTGGCCTCGCGCTCGGCGCCTGGGCGCTGCATCGCAGCGGCATGAGCAACGAGCGGATCGCGCGCCGCAGCGTCGCGTTCTTCCTGCTCACCAGCGTGCCCAACGTCGCCGGCGTGATCATCCTCGGCTTCGGCCTGGCCGCGGGCGTGTTCCCGGGGCGTGCGAGCCTCGCGCTGACGCTGATTCCCGCTGCGGTCGCGACCGCGGCGGTGCTGGCGACGATCGCCGCCGGTCGATGGGCCGAGCGCGCACAGCAGCGTGCCCATCACAGTCGCGGACCCGGCTCGCGCCTCGCCGGAGTGCTCGGCGCGGTGGGGTCCGGCGTCCGCGAGTCGCTCGCGCTGCTGCGCCATCCCAGCCCCGTTCTGCTCGTCGGCCTGATCGGCTACCTCGGTTTCGACGTCGCGATCCTGTGGGCGATGTTCCACGCGTTCGGCGCCGCCCCGCCGGTCGCGATCATCAGCCTCGCCTACCTGATCGGCGAGCTCGGCGGGCTCGTGCCGCTGCCGGGGGGGATCGGCGGCGTCGATCTCGGACTGGTCGGAACGCTCGTCCTCTACCACGTGCCCGCCACGGAGGCGACCGCCGCCGTGCTCGCCTACCGTGCGCTCGCGCTGCTCGTGCCCGCGGTGATCGGCCTCGGCGCGTTCTTGCAGCTGCGGCGCTCGCTCGCACGCGAGCGGATCGCGATCTCCGGCTGCGCGCCCGACGGGCAGGTCGAGGTGATCGGCCGGGGACGCGTCCGGCTCAGATGAGCGCCGCGCCGGGCTAGGAGTCCGTGAAGTACCTGGCGAGGATCTGCTCGATCGTGCCGATCGTGCGCACCGTCGTCGGCCCCAGCGCACGCTCCAGCGCCTTCCAGTCGAGCGTCGAGTCGCTCATCCGCCCCGCCGGCAGCCAGTACAGCTCGCGCGCGCCGAAGTCCAGACGATCCTCGGCGCCGCCGAGTGCCAGAGCAGCGCGGCGAGCCGGCGCCTGTGGAGCGTCGTGCAGCAGCGCCACCTGCAGCTTGCCGGCCCCGCCGCGCAGCTCGAACGGCACGGCCGCCGCGATCGCGCGCAGCTCCTGGCCGCTGCGGATGAAACTCGGCACCTCGTAGCCGAGCTGCTCGCGCAGGCCCTCCTCGAGCAGCCGTTGCAGCGCCGCATCGGAGCGCCGCCCGGCGGCGAACACGACGTTGCCGCTGGCGCGGAAGGTGTCCACCTGCTCGAAGCCGAGCGCCGTCACCGCCGCGCGCAGGTCGTCGTTCGTGATCCTGCGCCGGCCGAGGTTCATGCCTTTGAGGAAGGCGACGTGGTCGGGCATCGCGGTACGCCGGCCGGCGGGCCGGCGCTCCTGGGCGCTCAGGCGGTGGCCGACGCGCCGATGCGATCGGCGAGGATGCCGGCGAGGCGGCGCCGGTGACGGGTCGCGCCGCCCAGCAGTGCCGCGTCGATCTGCGCGCGCTTGTAGAGCCAGTGCACGTCCGCCTCCCACGTGAAGCCGATGCCGCCATGGGCCTGGATCGCGCTCGCGGTCACCTCTCTGCCGGCGCTCGACGCGCAGGCCTTGGCCATCGCGGCCGCCTCGGCGAGGCTGTCCGGATCGGCGTCCGCGGCCCACGCGGCGAACGCCGTCGTCGCGCGCGCCTGCTCGGTTTCCAGCAGCATCTGCGCGCAGCGGTGCGAGACGGCCTGGTAGGCGCCGACCGGAACGCCGAACTGCTTGCGCTCCTTCACGTAGTCGACCGTCATCGCGAGCGCGCGGTCGCACACGCCGACAAGCTCGGAGCTGACCGACACCAACGCGCGGCCGAGACCGGCGCAGGCACCGCCATCGCCGAGCGGCTCACCGGCGTCCTCGCCTGCGCTCACGCGTGCGCTCGAGCGGGTCGGGTCGACCGAGGCGACCGGCGTCAGCTCGGCCTCGTCCGCCGCCAGCACGCGGCCGGAGCCCTCCTCGTCGACCAGCACGATCACTGCCGCCTCGGGGGCGCCGATCACGAGCTCCGCGGTGCCCTCGACGGCGCTGCCCAGGGCGCCGGCGGTCTCGCCCGAAGCCAGACCGGGAAGCCAGCGCTCGCGCTGCTCCGGCGAGCCGTCCTGTTCGATCACGGTCGCCGCCATCACGCTGCCGAGGAACGGCACTGGCGCAAGCGAGCGGCCCAGCTCTTCGCAGAGCATCGACAGCTCGATCTGGCCGAGGCCCTGCCCGCCGTGCTGCTCGGAGATCGCGATGCCCGGCCAGCCCAGCTCGCACAGCTCGCGCCACAGCGTGGCGTCGCTGGTGCCCGCCTCCGCGTGCTCGCGCACCCGCTCGGGCTTCGCGCGCTCCGCGAGCAGCTCGCGAGCCGTGCGCTGGATCTCGCGCTGGTCGTCGCTCAGCCCGAAGTCCATCAGGCGGCCGCCTTCAGGCGCGGCAGGCCGAGCACGCGCTCGGCGATGATGTTCTTCAGCACCTCGGTCGTGCCGCCCTCGATCGTGTTGCCGCGCGCGCGCAGGAACTCGTAGCTCCAGCTCGTGCCCGCCGTCAGCGCCTCGGGCCCGACGATGTCAACCGCCAGCTGCGTGAGGCGCTGGTTGGTGTCCGACCACAGCCACTTGACGAGCGATCCCTCGGGACCGGGCTGCCCGTAGCGTTCGACGTCGGTCAGCCCCTTCCAGGCGAGCAGCCGGATCGACTCGCAGCGCGTGTGCAGCTCGGCGAGCTGGTCCGCATACAGCGCGTCGTCGAGCAGCCCTCGCTCGGCTGCGATCGAGATCACGTCGTCCAGCAGCTGGCGCAGCCGGATCTGCAGCGCGAAGCCCAGGCCCGCGCGCTCGTTCATCAGTGTCGTCAGCGCGACCTTCCAGCCGTTGCCGACACCACCGATGACGTTCGCGCCGGGGATGCGCGCCTCCTCGATGAACAGCTCGTTGAACTCCGACTCGCCGGTGATCTGCCGCAGCGGGCGCACCTGCACGGCGTCCTGCTCCATGTCCATCAGGAAGTACGTGAGGCCCTTGTGCTTGGGGACTGCGCCGTCGGTGCGCGCGACGAGCATGCACCACTTCGAGTACTGCGCGCCGCTGGTCCACACCTTCTGCCCGGTCACGACCCACTCCTCGCCGTCCTTCACCGCCTTCGTCTTCAACGACGCGAGGTCCGAGCCGGCCTCCGGCTCGGAGAAGCCCTGGCACCAGATCTCCTCCGCGCTGAGGATGGGCGGCAGGTAGCGCTCCTTCTGCTGGTCGGTGCCCCAGACCATCAGCGTCGGCCCGCCGAGCAGCAGGCCCAGCGTGTTGGCGGCCAGCGGCGTGCGCGAGCGGCCGATCTCTTCGTAGTAGATCGCCGACTCGGTCAGGCTCGCGCCGCGCCCGCCGTACTCGGTCGGCCACGCCGGCGCAGCCCAGCCGGCGTCGTAGAGCCGCCGCTGCCAGTCGCGCCGCCACGCGTAATGCGCATCCTCGCCGCCCTCGGCCGGCTCCGGATCGGGCTGGTTCGCCGCCAGCCACCCGCGCAGCTCGTCGCGGAACGCGATCTCCTCGGGGCTGAACGTGAGGTCCATTCCGGTCAAGCCTACTTCAGACACCCGGGCCGACGTGTCTCACACGATCTCGATCGGCGTACCCAGCCCGATCGTCGCCCACAGCCGCGCGATGTCGCTGTCGCGCATGCGTATGCAGCCGTGCGAGGGCCTGCCGGGGATCAGCTGCGGTTCGTTCGTGCCGTGGATCCCGACCACGCCCCCGCCGGGCCATTCGCTCAACGTCGGCGCGTACGCGCTGGTGCCGATCGCGAACGGCCCGTACACCGGCGCGTTGAGCGGGCGCAGCTTCTCCATCACGTAGAAGCGGCCCGTCGGCGTGACGGTGCTCGCCTTGCCGATGCCCACGCGCGCGCTGAAGATCGCGTGCCCGCGCCGGAACAGCGTGGCGGTGAGCGTGCGCTCGTCGATCTTCAGGTAGCTGTCGACCGGGTTCAGCGTTCCGAGCGCGCCGCGCGGCACCCATCCGGTGCGGCCGTTCGGCCGGCCCGGCACCTCGATCTGCAGCCAGCCGGCGCCCGACGGGAGTCGCGCGGAGGCGAGCGCGACGTACAGCTGCGCCTGGCCGTCGCTCGTCAGCAGCGCCAGCCGGCCCAGCGAACGTGAGCGCGAGGTGGGGGAGGCATGGATCTCCACGGCGCCCTGCGGGTATGCCCACACGCTCGAGGTTCTCAGGTTCGAGAGCCGCTTGAGGACCGTCTGGCCGGAGCCGGCCGGCTGTGCGGGCGCGTCGGCCGCCGCAGCGGCGGCGGGTACGCAGGCGCTCGCGCAGATCGCCAGCAGCGCCGCGAGCGTGCGCACGATCAGCCGGCGAGGTGAGGCGTCACCGCGGCGGACTTGCAATGCACGAACGTGAGCGAACGCGCCGCTTTCGCTGCTTTGGCCGAGGCGGAGGCTTTGTTCATCGTGATCCGGGCGAGCACGTGGTGGGCGCCGATCCT